>NZ_JAAGPG010000302.1:0-10328 GCF_017104665.1 Burkholderia sp. Se-20378
CCGCCGGCACGGGCCGCGTACCGAGCGTGAAGCTCAGAAGCGCGGCAGGTCGGGGTGCGGCAGCAGCCCGCCGCGCACATGCTGGCGACCGTACTCGGCGCAGCGCGCGCGGGTCGGGATGCCCTTGTCCGGGTTCAGCAGCCCCGCCGGATCGAACGCGCGCTTGACCGCGAAGAATGCATCGCGCTCCTGCGGCGAGAACTGTACGCACATCGAATTGAGCTTCTCGATGCCGACGCCGTGCTCGCCCGTCACGCTGCCGCCGAATTCCACGCAGCATTCGAGGATTTCCGCGCCGAACTGCTCGGCGCGGTGCAGTTCGTCCGGATCGTTCGCGTTGTACAGGATCAGCGGATGCATGTTGCCGTCGCCCGCGTGGAACACGTTGATGCAGCGCAGCCCGTAGCGCGTTTCGAGCTGTTCGATGCGTGCGAGCAGCGGGCCGATCGCGCGGCGCGGCACGGTGCCGTCCATGCAGTAGTAGTCGGCGGAAATGCGGCCGGCGGCCGGGAACGCGTTCTTGCGGCCCGACCAGAAGCGCAGCCGCTCGTGTTCGTTGCGCGATACCTGGATGCGCGTCGCGCCATGCTCGCGCAGCACGGCGGTCATCCGCACGATCTCTTCCGCGACTTCTTCCGGCGTGCCGTCCGATTCGCACAGCAGGATCGCTTTCGCCTCGAGGTCGTAGCCTGCGTGCGTGAACGCCTCGACGGCCTGCGTGGCCGGCTTGTCCATCATTTCGAGCCCGGCCGGGATGATCCCCGACGCGATGATCGCCGCGACGGCCTCGCCGCCCTTGACGACGTCGTCGAAGCTCGCCATCACGAGCTGGGCCGTCTGCGGCTTCGGGATCAGCTTCACCGTGACCTCGGTGACGATCGCGAACATCCCTTCGCTGCCGATCATCACGGCGAGCAGGTCGAGGCCCGGCATGTCGAGTGCGAGCGAGCCGAATTCGACGATCTCGCCATCGATCGTCACCGCGCGCACCCGCATCACGTTGTGCACGGTCAGCCCGTATTTCAGGCAGTGGACGCCGCCGGAATTTTCCGCGACGTTGCCGCCGATCGTGCACGCGATCTGCGATGACGGATCGGGCGCGTAATACAGGCCGTACGGCGCGGCGGCTTCGGAAATCGCGAGGTTGCGCACGCCGGGCTGCACGGTCGCCGTGCGCGCGTAAGGATCGACTTCGACGATGCGCGTGAAGCGCGCAAGCGACAGCACGACGCCGAGCGCGATCGGCAGCGCACCGCCCGACAGGCTCGTGCCCGCGCCGCGCGGCACGATCGGCACTTCCATGCGGCGGCAGATCTGCACGATCCGCTGCACCTGCGATTCCGTTTCGGGCAGCGCCACCGCGAGCGGCAGGCGGCGGTACGCGGACAGGCCGTCGCATTCGTACGGCGCAGTATCTTCGTCGCGGTACAGCAGGCAGTGCGTCGGCAGCACGGCCATCAGCGCCTGCACGACTTCACGCTGGCGCTGCGCGCGTGCCGCGCTCGACAGTTCGACGGGAGCGTTCATTGGGTCTCCTGCAGCAGGCGGCGCGGCGTCGCGCCGCCGTGTCAGCACGTGAAAATCTTGCCCGGATTCATCAGGTTGCGCGGATCGAGCGCGAGCTTGATCGCACGCATCGTATCGATCGCGTTGTCGCCGTGCTCCTTCGGCAGGAAGCGCATCTTGTGCAACCCGACGCCGTGCTCGCCCGTGCAGGTTCCGCCGAGGCGCAGCGCGCGCTCGACGATCCGGTCGTTGATGTGCTCGGCCTCGGCGATTTCCTCCGGCTTGTCGGGGTCGATCAGGATCGCGACGTGGAAATTGCCGTCGCCGACGTGGCCGACGATCGGGCAGGGCAGCGACGACGCGCGCAGGTCGACTTCGGTTTCCTCGACGCACGCGGCGAGCTGCGAGATCGGCACGCACACGTCGGTCGTTACCGCGCGGCAGCCGGGTTTCAACTGCAGCATCGCGAAATACGCGTTGTGGCGGGCGGCCCAGAGCCGGCTGCGGTCTTCGGGGCGGGTTGCCCATTCGAAGCCCTGGCCGTTGTTCTGGCCGGCGAGCGCCTGCACGAGCTCGGCCTGTTCCTTCACGCCGGCCTCGGTGCCGTGGAATTCGAAGAACAGCGTCGGCGCTTCGGCCAGCGTCAGGTTCGAATGGCGGTTGATCGAGCGCACCGCGAGCGCATCGACGAATTCGACGCGCGCGATCGGCACGCCGATCTGGATCGTCTCGATCACGGTGCGCACCGCGTCGCCCATCGACGGGAACGTGCAGATCGCGGCCGATACGGCTTCGGGCAGCGGATGCAGGCGCAGCGTGATCTCGGTGATCACGCCGAGCGTGCCTTCGGAGCCGACGAACAGGCGCGTGAGGTCGTAGCCGGCCGACGACTTGCGGGCGCACGAGCCGGTTTTCACCACGCGGCCGTCGGCGAGCACGGCAGTCAGGCCGAGTACGTTCTCGCGCATCGTGCCGTAGCGCACGGCGTTGGTGCCCGACGCGCGCGTTGCGGTCATCCCGCCGATGCTCGCGTCGGCGCCCGGGTCGATCGGGAAGAACAGGCCGGTGTCGCGCAGTGCTTCGTTGAGCGCCTTGCGCGTGATGCCCGGCTCGACCGTCACGGTCAGGTCTTCGGCGTTGATCGACAGCACGCGGTTCATTTCCGACAGGTCGAGCGAGACACCGCCGCGTACCGCGAGCAGGTGGCCTTCGAGCGACGAGCCGGCGCCGTACGGGATCAGCGGGACGCTGTACAGCGAACACAGCGACACGACTTCGCGCACGTCGTCCGCACTGTGTGCGAACACGACGGCGTCGGGCAGCTGCGGGTCGAATGGCGATTCGTCGCGACCATGGTGGGCGCGGACGGCTTCAGCGGTCGACACGCGCTCGCCGAAGGCGGCGCGCAGCGCATCGAGCATGGCGGGGGGAAGGGGGCGGCGCGTGGCGGCCGGCTGGGCAGGGTGATTCACGTACGTCTCCTTGTCGATCCGGGTGAACGCGTTGGCGCCGGCCCGGCTCCCGTGCTGCAGGGTTTCGGGCCATTCTACGCTGTAACGCCCGCTGCGCCCGCCTCCGCGGGCTGCGATAATCGCGTTCGAACGCAACCGGGCCGCGTCGCGGCCGCGCACGAGAGGACATTCGCATGGGCAACCGCTTGAGCAAGATCGCCACGCGCACGGGCGACGATGGCACCACCGGACTCGGCGACGGCCGGCGCATCGGCAAGGACGACACGCGGATCGCCGCGATCGGCGACGTCGACGAACTGAACTCGAACCTCGGCGTGCTGCTCGCCGAAACGCTTCCGGACGAGATCCGCACCGCGCTCGTGACGATCCAGCACGACCTGTTCGATCTCGGCGGTGAGTTGTGCATTCCGGGCCATACCGTGCTCGACGACACGCATCTCGCACGTCTCGACCGCTGGCTCGCCGACTACAACGCGACGCTGCCGCCGCTGAAGGAATTCATCCTGCCGGCCGGCTCGCGCGCGGCGTCGCTCGCGCACGTGTGCCGAACCGTGTGCCGCCGCGCGGAGCGCTCGATCGTCGCGCTCGGGCGCACCGAGACGCTCAACGATGCGCCGCGGCGCTACGTGAACCGGCTGTCGGACCTGCTGTTCGTGCTGGCACGCGTGCTGAACCGCACCGATGGCGGATCGGACGTGCTGTGGGAGCGCGGCCGGGTCCGCTGACGTTTTGCCCCTTTGCCGCGCTGCGACAATTTGCCCGGGGGGCATCCATTTTTAAAGATGTATCGTATGTGCATGTTTAACGGAGAACGAACATGACCCACATCACCGCTGACCAGATGGCTCGCGTGAAGGCCACTGCCCCTGTCCTCGCCGTGCACGGCGCGACGATCACGAAGCACTTCTACCAGCGCATGTTCGCGCGCCATCCGGAACTGAAGAATCTGTTCAACCAGACGCACCAGAAGACGGGCAGCCAGCCGGAAACGCTCGCGAAGGCCGTCTACGCGTATGCGGCGAACATCGACAACCTCGGCGCGCTGGGCGGCGCCGTGACCAAGATCGCGCACAAGCACGCGAGCCTGAACATCCGCCCCGAGCATTACCCGATCGTCGGCGAGAACCTGCTCGCGTCGATCGTCGAAGTGCTGGGCGACGCGGTCGATGCGGAAACGCTGGAGGCGTGGCGCGTCGCGTACGGCCAGCTCGCGCAGATCCTGATCGGTGTCGAGGCGGACCTTTACGCGGGCGCCGCGTGGAGCGGGTTCCGTCCGTTCAAGGTCGAGCGCAAGGTGCGCGAAAGCGACGAGATCACGTCGTTCTACCTGACGCCGGCCGACGGCGGCGCGGCGCCGACGTTCGAGCCTGGCCAGTACATCACGGTGAAGCGCTTCGTCGGCGACCTCGGCGTCGACCAGCCGCGCCAGTACAGCCTGTCCGACGCGCCGCACGGCAAGTGGCTGCGCATCTCGGTGAAGCGTGAAGCCGGCAAGCCGGAAGTCATCCCGGCCGGCAAGGTGTCGACGCTGATGCACGACGGCGTGGAAGAGGGGGCGATCGTCGAGGTGACCGCGCCGATGGGCGAATTCTCGCTGAAGCGTGGCGTCGAGACGCCGGTGGTGCTGATCTCCGGCGGGGTCGGCATCACGCCGATGATGTCGATGGCGTCGACGCTGATCGCCGAGGGCAGCCAGCGCGAAGTGCGGTTCGTCCATGCCTGCCGCTCGGGCGCGGTGCACGCGTTCCGCGACTGGCTGAACGATACGGTGCGCGACCATGCGAACGTCAAGCGCACGGTGCTGTACGAGCTGGTCGGCCCGAACGATCGCGCCGGCATCGACTACGACCTGGAAGGGCGCCTCACGCCGGAAAGCGTGCAGCAATACGCGCTGGTGCCGGACGCCGATTACTACATCTGCGGCCCGATCGGGTTCATGAAGGCGCAGCGTGACGCGCTGGTTGCGGCTGGCGTCGCGCCGGAACGCGTGAACACCGAAATCTTCGGCTCGGGCGCGCTCGAGTGATGCACTGGCGGAGGGTCTCCTGCCAATGAAAAAGCCCGGTGCGAGCCGGGCTTTTTTGTTTTGGCGGACGAGGTGATCAGTTGCCGCTGCCGCGCGTGACGCGGCGCGCCTTCACCGATTCCGCGAGGCCTTCGAGCACCTTCACGCTGTCGTCCCACGCGATGCACGCATCGGTGATGCTCTGGCCGTAGGTCAGCTCGCAGCCTTCCTTCAGGTCCTGGCGCCCTTCGACGAGATGCGATTCGATCATCACGCCGACGATGCGGGCGTCGCCGGCCGCGATCTGGCGGCCGATGTCGGCGCAAACAGGGATCTGGTTCTCGTGCTTCTTCGAGCTGTTCGCGTGGCTCGCGTCGATCATCAGGCGCGCGGCGAGGCCGGCCTTGCCGATGTCCGCGCACGCGGCATTCACGCTGACCGCGTCGTAATTCGGCGCCTTGCCACCGCGCAGGATCACGTGGCAGTCCTCGTTGCCCGCCGTCGACACGATCGCCGAATGGCCGCCCTTCGTCACCGACAGGAAATGGTGCGGCTGCGATGCGGCCTTGATCGCGTCGACCGCGATCTTCACGTTGCCGTCGGTGCCGTTCTTGAAGCCGACCGGGCACGACAGCCCCGACGCGAGCTCGCGGTGCACCTGCGATTCCGTCGTGCGCGCGCCGATCGCCCCCCACGAGATCAGGTCGGCGATGTACTGCGGGCTGATCATGTCGAGGTATTCGGTCGCGGCCGGCAGCCCCATCTCGTTGATCTGGAGCAGCAGCTCGCGCGCGGTGCGCAGCCCTTCGTTGATCTTGAAGCTGTTGTCGAGGTGCGGATCGTTGATGAGACCCTTCCAGCCGACCGTCGTGCGCGGTTTCTCGAAGTACACGCGCATCACGATTTCCAGTTCGCCCTTGAAGCGCTCGCGCTCCTTCACCAGCCGGCCCGCGTACTCGATCGCCGCCTTCGTGTCATGGATCGAGCACGGCCCGACCACGACGATCAGCCGGTCGTCCATCCCGTGCAGGATGCGGTGCATCGACTGGCGCGAGTTGTAGATCAGCTCGGACGCGGCTTCGGAGCACGCGAATTCGCGGATCAGGTGGGCGGGCGGCGTCAGTTCCTTGAGTTCGCGAATGCGGACGTCGTCGGTGTTGTGCGGGGGCATGCTGTTTCTCCTTGGTTCCGGGCGCCGTTCGGTCAGTGCGAGTGGGCGTGCGGCAGATTCATCAATTCAAGCGATTCAGTGGTTTCGGTCGAGGCCGCGGGACCGCTGCGACGGCGACCGGGTGGCGAAGGGCGAAAAAAAACCGCCGGGTTCGCCGGCGGTTTTTTCGGGAATTTCGGTTGCGCTTTACGCGCCATCAACCCTCTCGATCCGCCAGCGGTCTGAGATACCAAAAAAAGTAAAAGTAAAACTTGGCGGACATGACGGAGATTCGGTTCGTCAAAAAAGTTGATTCGGAATTTATACCCCGTCGCCGGTCGGCTGGCAACCGGGAAACGTCGAAAATGCGGACATTCCGCGCGTTTTCTTCAAAATGCGCGGAATGTCTGCGCTGCGATGCGGTTATGCCGTACCGCCGACCGTCATCCGGTCGATCCGCAGGGTCGGCTGGCCGACGCCGACCGGCACGCTCTGGCCTTCCTTGCCGCACACGCCGACGCCCGAGTCGAGCGACATGTCGTTGCCGATCATGCTTACGTCCTTCAGCGATTCGGGGCCGCTGCCGATCAGCGTCGCGCCCTTCACCGGGTAGGTGATCTTGCCGTTCTCGATCATGTACGCCTCGGATGCCGAGAACACGAACTTGCCGTTCGTGATGTCGACCTGGCCGCCGCCGAAGTTCACCGCGTACAGGCCGTTCTTCACCGACGCGATGATTTCCTGCGGATCCTTGTCGCCGTTCAGCATGTAGGTGTTCGTCATGCGCGGCATCGGCAGCGCCGCGTACGACTCGCGGCGCGCGTTGCCGGTGACCGGCATCTTCATCAGGCGTGCGTTCAGCGTGTCCTGGATGTAGCCCTTCAGGATGCCGTCCTCGATCAGCGTCGTGCACTGCGTCGGGTTGCCTTCGTCGTCGATGTTCAGCGAGCCGCGGCGGTTCGGCAGCGTGCCGTCGTCGACGACGGTCACGCCTTTCGCGGCGACCCGCTCGCCGATCCGGCCCGCGAATGCGGACGAGCCCTTGCGGTTGAAGTCGCCCTCGAGGCCGTGGCCGATCGCTTCGTGCAGCAGCACGCCCGGCCAGCCCGGCCCGAGCACGACCGTCATCGCGCCGGCCGGCGCGGGGCGGGCGTCGAGGTTGACGAGTGCCGCATGCACGGCGTCGTCGACGTAGCGCGACAGGACTTCGTCGGTGAAGTAGGCGTAATCGAAGCGACCGCCGCCGCCGCCGGAGCCGATCTCGCGACGGCCGTTCTGCTCGGCGATCACCGTGACCGACACGCGCACGAGCGGTCGGATGTCGGCCGCGAGCGCGCCGTCGCTGCGCGCGACCAGCACGACGTCGTATTCGCCGGCGAGGCCTGCCATCACCTGCGTGATGCGCGGGTCGCGGCCGCGCGCCATCTGCTCGATGCGCTCGAGCAGCTTGACCTTGGCCGTCGCGTCGAGCGACGCGAGCGGATCGGACGGCAGGTACAGGTCGCGGCCCGAGATGCCTTTCAGCGACGTTGCCGCCTTGATCTTCTGGCGCCCGCCGCCGGCCGCCGCGATCGCCTTGGTGGCGGCAGCGGCTTGCGCGATCGCTTCCGGCGACAGGTCGTCGGAGTACGCGAACGCGGTGCGGTCGCCCGCGACCGCGCGCACGCCGACGCCCTGGTCGATGCTGAAGCTGCCCGATTTGACGATGCCTTCCTCGAGGCTCCACGCTTCGCTGCGGGTCGCCTGGAAGTACAGGTCCGCGTAGTCGACGCGATGCGTGAAGATGTCGGCGATCGTGCGCGTGAGCAGGCTTTCGTCGAGGCCGTACGGCGTGAGCAGGATGTCCTTCGCCAGCGCGAGGTTGCGGATGCCGGGTTCGATGATGTTCATGCGGATATCGGGGTTTCTCAAAAAGTTGTCGGGTGCTTCTGGGCAGATGGGTTGGCCGCGCGGCGTTTCAAGCGGCGCGGCCGGATTCAGGTGAGCACGCGGTGCCGCCACGCGGGCAGGCTCTGGCGCACGTCGGCGATGCGCTGCGGATCGATCGCGCCGAGCACGACGCTGGCGCCCACGTCGCGGACCGCGACGATCTCGCCCCACGGGTCGATCAGCATGCTGTGGCCCCAGGTGCGCCGGCCGTTCTCGTGCTTGCCGCCTTGCGCGGCCGCGAGCACGTAGCACTGGTTCTCGACGGCCCGCGCGCGCAGCAGCGTTTCCCAGTGCGCGCGGCCCGTCGTATACGTAAACGCCGACGGGACGACGATCAGCGCGCAGTCGCCCATCCTGCGATACAGCTCCGGAAAGCGGAGATCGTAACAGACCGACAGGCCGACCCGCCCGAACGGCGCGTCGAACGCGACGACCGTATCGCCCGCGCGGATCGTGCGCGCTTCGTCGAACGACTCGTCGCCTTTCTCGAAGTTGAACAGGTGGATCTTGTCGTAGCGCGCGGCTTCGTTGCCGGACGGATCGAACACGAGCGTCGTGTTGAGCACGCGATCGGGCTCCGGCGCCTTCAGCGGCAGCGTGCCGCCGATCACCCAGATGCCGTGGCGACGCGCGGCGTCCGCGAGGAAGTGCTGGATCGGGCCGTCCTGGTAGGGTTCGGCGAGCGCGAGCTTGTCGGTGTCGCGGTGGCCCATGAAGCAGAAATACTCGGGCAGCAGCACGAGCTGTGCGCCTTCGCCGGCGGCTTCCGCGATCAGGCGGCGTGCCTCCGCGAGATTGCGCGCGACGTCCGGCGTGCTCACCATCTGCAGCGCGGCGACCTGGAAGGGCGTGGCGGAACGGGTGTGGTCGGTCATCGCAGGATCGGTTGCGTCATAAATGGGGTGCGGCCCGGCACCGTGCGCGGTTCAGCGTGTGGCTCAATGGTTCGCCGCATCGGCCGGACCGTGATTCATCTTACCCTGATCGCCCCGCACCCGCTCAATGTGCGGGTGTGCCCACGAGCCGGTGATCGCGTAGTCGAGCGCGAACGCGCGCGACAGCGTCTCCGACAGCGCATAGTTCGCGGCCAGCACGCCGACGCCGAGCAGCGGGTTGATGATGGCTGCCCCGATCGCGGCGGCACCCGCGCTGATTTTCGGCGCGACGTGCGCGTGCAGGTCCTGCGTCTCGGTGCCGAGATCGACCGCACCGCGCACGGTCACGTTCGCGGGCCCCGTCATCATCGAGAAGTCGTCGGTGCGGGCGATCCCGTTCGAGATCTGCCCGGTGCCGGTGATCTTGTCGAACGGCAGCCCCTTGCCGATCACGTCGCGGAAATTCAGCGTCAGGAAGCGCGCGAGGCTCTGCAGGCTCAGCACGCCGAGCAGCTTTGCCGCGCCCGGATCGACCTTCAGGATCTGGCCGTGTTCGAGATCGAGCGCGATCTGGCCGCCGAGCGACGGGAAGTCGAGCGCGGTCGGGCCGCCGCGCCAGCCGACCTTGCCGGTAACCGAGCCATGGCCGTCCGCCAGCGTGCGCGGCAGGCCGACGCGGTCGAGCAGTGCGCCCGCGTTGCCGATGTCGAGCTTGAAGTCGAATACGGTGCGGCGCGGTGCATCGTTCTCGTCGGTACCGCGGGCGAGCGCGCGGCGCGACGTGCGCCAGTTGCCGGTTGCCGTCAGCTTCGCGTCCGGGTTCGACAGTTCCAGCTTGTCGAGTTGCCAGACCGGCGTGCCGGCTTCGTCGATATTGCGTGCGTTGACGACGAGGCGACCGATGTCGTGGTTGCGCGCGACGACCTGGTCGACGATCAGGTCGATCGACGGCATCGGGCGGTCGGTCGGCGTCGGCAGGTTCATCGCGCGGCCGACGAGATCGTGCTGCGCGCTGTCGGGCACCACGAGCTTCGCGAGCCGCGCGTTCAGCACGCCCGCGCCGTTGTGGCCGCCGCCCGGCGCCCACGACAGGTAGCCCGACACCTGGTTCGACGCGATGTTCGCCTGCCACAGCTCGTCGATGTGCGACGCGCCGACGATCACGTTTTCCCAGTTGCGCTTGAGCAGCTTCAGCGTGCCGAAATGGAACGCGAAGCGCTTCGGCGCGAAACTGGCGAAATCGACGCGAGGCGCGGCCTGCGGCTCCTGCGCGCGCGGCGTGTCGGACTTCAGCGTATGGGCAAGCGCGAGCCACGCATCGGCGTCCAGTTCGTTGACGTCGACGGCCGCGCTCACGCCGTCCTGCGGCATGTCGGGCATCCGGTGGATGC
>NZ_JAAGPG010000303.1:0-9983 GCF_017104665.1 Burkholderia sp. Se-20378
CGCGCAGAACGGGTTGCCCGACAACGTCGTGTCGATCGCGCCGGCGCTCGAGCCGCGCGTCGGCGGCGCGGCGCTCGGTGTGCCGCAGGTGAATGCGCCGGCACCGGAAGGCGCGGCGAAGGCATCGCCGTACTACTTCACCGACGGTTCGCTGCAGGGCTGGCAGGCGACGCCGCAGGACATCGTCGTGCCGTCGAACGGCCTCGCATCGCCGGAAGCGTTCGGCCTGCCGGGTGACGATGCGCTGCGCGAACTGCTCGCCGTGCATCGTGACGTACCGGTGTCGCGAGCATCGGGCGCCGACGCGCCGCGCTACTTCATCGACGATGCGCACGCAGCCGGGCCGCAAGGCCAGTTGCATCGCGGCGCGCACCCGCCGTTCGACGTGAACGCGATCCGCCGCGACTTCCCGATCCTGCAGGAGCGCGTGAACGGCAAGCAGCTCGTGTGGTTCGACAATGCGGCGACGACGCACAAGCCACAGGCCGTGATCGATCGGCTCGCGTATTTCTATGCGCACGAGAACTCGAACATCCACCGCGCCGCGCATGCACTGGCCGGCCGCGCGACGGACGCGTACGAGCATGCGCGGGACACCGTGCGGCGTTTCATCGGCGCATCGTCGCCCGATGAAATCGTGTTCGTGCGCGGCACGACCGAGGCGATCAACCTGATCGCGAAGACGTGGGGCGTGCAGAACGTCGGCGAAGGCGACGAGATCATCGTGTCGCATCTCGAGCATCACGCGAACATCGTGCCGTGGCAGCAGCTTGCCGCGCTCAAGGGCGCGAAGCTGCGCGTGATTCCGGTCGACGATTCGGGGCAGGTGCTGCTCGACGAATACCGGAAGCTGCTCAACGACCGCACGAAGATCGTGTCCGTCACGCAGGTGTCGAACGCGCTCGGTACGGTCGTGCCGGTGAAGGAGATCGTCGATCTCGCGCATCGTGCGGGTGCGAAGGCGCTCGTCGACGGTGCGCAGTCGATCTCGCACCTGCGCGTGGACGTGCAGGCGCTCGATGCGGATTTCTTCGTGTTCTCCGGGCACAAGATCTACGGGCCGACCGGGATCGGCGTCGTGTACGGCAAGCGCGCGATCCTCGACGACATGCCGCCGTGGCAGGGTGGCGGCAACATGATCGCGGACGTGACGTTCGAGCGTACGGTGTTCCAGCCGCCGCCGAACCGGTTCGAGGCCGGCACCGGCAACATCGCGGACGCGGTCGGGCTGGGCGCTGCGCTCGACTATGTGAGCCGGGTCGGCATCGAGAACATCGCGCGCTACGAGCACGACCTGCTCGCGTATGCGACGAGCGTGCTCGCGCCGGTGCCGGGCGTGCGGCTCGTCGGCACCGCGCGCGACAAGGCGAGCGTGCTGTCGTTCGTGCTGAAGGGCTATGAGACCGAGGAAGTCGGGCAGGCGCTGAACGAAGAGGGCATCGCGGTACGCTCGGGGCATCACTGCGCACAGCCGATCCTGCGTCGTTTCGGGCTCGAGGCAACGGTGCGGCCGTCGCTCGCGTTCTACAACACGTGCGACGAAGTCGATGCGCTGGTGAGCGTCGTGTGGCGTCTCGCGACGCGGCGTTGACGTTGTTCGCTTGCGGCGGCCCGGGTGGGTCGCCGCAAGCGATTTATCACGACAAGAAAGTCAGAACCGCACGACCTGTTTCTGCTCGACGCTGAAGCCGTCGCGCAGCACGCTCGCCGAATCCGCGAAGTAACGGCGGGTTTCCGACAGCAGGTCGGTGTTGCCGCGACGGCAGAACACCACGCCCGATCCTTCCTCCGTGAGCAGTTCGTCGATCAGCGATTCGGGTTGCCCGATATCGGCGAGATGGACGTTCTGCACGCCGTGTGCGAGCGCATCGAGCGCGTCCCGCACGCAGGGCGCCGCGGTGGCGGCCGGGTGTTCGGCCAGCCATTGCTCGAGTTCGGTGATGCCGTACAGACCGGCGAGTTCGCCGAGTTCGCGCAGCAGCGCGCCTTCGACCATCATCACCAGCGTGACGGCGCCCGTGCGTTGTGCGAAGAGGCTGCCGAGCCGTTCCGCGCGCAGCAGGTGATCATGGCCTGCGTCGTCCGGGGCGACCGGCATCACGACGGGCACCAGCCCGTTCTCGAGAAACGCGTTCAGCGCGGCGCCGTCGAACCGGGCGACCGCGCTCGTGCCGGTGCGGTCGGAATCCGTGCTCGCCACCAGCAGGCCGCCGTCGTGACCGTCGATGCCGATCGCCTTGGCGCCGTGACTGCCGATCAGGCGCACCAGTTCATGATTGACGCCCGCCATCGCCGCGTGAACGGCATGGATCGATTGCGTGCCGGATGCGGCCGGCACACCCTGGACGACGATCGGACGAACGCCGGTGAGTGCGAGCAGCGCGACATCCTGCGCGAACGCCTGGCGGGCGCGCGCATCGCTTGCGGCGCCACCATCGACGATGACGACGGTCTGCCCGTGCAGGGCCTGCATGAACGGCAGCGAGCGCGCCAGGCCGGCTACGCGGCGGGACGTCAGGGTGGGACTTTCAGGGTCTGGGAACATGGGAAGCCGAATGGATGAAGGGGAGCGTGTTGCCGCGCGGCGCGGCATCAATGCGTGTGTTGCATCAGCTGGTGAATCTCGTCCGGCGTCTGCGCGTCGCGCGATGCCTGCCGGAACGTGCGGTCGCTGAAACACCGCGCCGCGTCGGCGAGCAGTTCGAGATGCGCGCGGTCGTCTTCTTTCGGGAGGACGAGCACGATGAACTCACGCACGGGCTTGCGGTCCGGTGCGTTGAAGATGAACGGATACTGCGCGCGAACGAACAGCGCGATGGCCGAGCGAAGGCCGTCGACGCGCGCATGCGGAATCGCGACGCCCTGGCCGAGGCCGGTCGAGCCGAGTTGCTCGCGCTTGATCAGTTCGGCCCGGATCCGTTCCGCGGCGACACTACTGCTGCGCTCGATAGATCGCGCGACGAGGTCGAATAACTGGATCGCGCTTTCGACCGGTACGTCGAGCAGGATGTGGTCCGGCGGGCAGGCGTCGGCCAGCCGGGTCGCGAACGGTGCGCCGCCGCGTCGGTAGGGAAGGTCGGTTTGGCCGCCAGCGGCGGCCTGCTGCGTTTGCATGCGGATCTCTCCGTGTCGGGATGACAGGGAAATCCTAGACAAAAGCGTGTAAAGACAGTGTTAGATACGCGCGGGCCCGGCATTAAAATTGTGTATCGATTGCGTCGCGGTGCGCGCGACGCGTTCGATACGCACGCCTTCAGGTACCCGACAGCACGAACGGCAGCGTCGTCAGCAGGAACACCGAAATGCCGACGACGGGCGCGCCGAACGCGATCGCCGCGAACGCCACCGCGGCGCTGGTCAGCACGAGCGTTCTCGACACCCGTCGGTGCCGGTTGTGTGCAGCCGCCCTGTCATCGCGGATTGCATCGGTCCGCGCACCGATCACGTGTTTCCAGAACGTCAGGCCAAGCATGATTGCTCCTGTATGAAAGTTGACCGGGACAGGGCACGCCGCGCGCCTGCCAGGCGGGTCAGCAGCGCTTGAGCTTGAGCACGCGCGAGATCTGCCCCGGCGTGAAGCTGCTGTTGCGCACGTGAGGCGCGCAGTCGAGCGGTGCGGTGAGCGATTCGCTGACGACGTACTGGCCGACGAAGCGGTACGCGTCCGTGGCCATGCGAATGAATACCGGAATCGCATCGCGTTGCGCGGCGAGCGTCCTGCCGGCCGCCCGCGCGGACGCGCTGCCGTCGCAGAGGATCACGTCGGGCGCATGCGGGTTGAGGTCCGTGCGCAGGCAGGCGGCCACGACCTTGCCGTTCTTCGTCGGCAGGAACGCCTGTTTGCTGCCGCCGCACGCGGTGTGGATGAATTCACGGGTGTACTGCTTGTCGATCTCGAACATGATCGGGCTCCGGTATCGGAAACTTCCGTTGGTTAAATCAGGTATGCAAAGCAATGAGGCTGGATCGGCATGCGGGGTGCCAGGCATGCCGATCGATCGTTGCCGGGGCGGCGGATCGACGGCGCGTCGTGATACGGGAATTTCCGCGCGAACACGCTCGCATTGCACGATGCGCGGCTAACGCATCGACGTCATGTTCAAGCGTGCACGGGAAGGACTACGGCGCGCACCGTCCGCCTGCTGGCAGGACGGTGGCTCGGGAAAAGAGAGACGCAGGCGTCCTGCCTGTCAGGCAGAAAAGCAACTCGGAGGGCGAGGACTTCGGATGCGCATGTGCGTACTCGGTGAGGGATTGGTTGCGAACACATTCTAGTGAACGCATGCGCGGGCGCAAGTAAAAAGGTCGTAAAGGTTGCGCGACCCGTGCGGGATCGCGCGGTGTACTACGTGCACTGCCAGAGATGCGCGCTGATGTGGCACGGCGCGCACCAGAACGTATAGTTCGCGCCGCCGCTGCCCCACAGCCATTCGCCGCCGTCCGTTTGCGGAAGGTTGGAATCGAGCTGCATGACGAACTGCATCTTGCGGCCGCAATCCGGACAGTCGGGATACCACGCGGATTGTACCCAGGACGGTGCGCCGCCGACGCGGCTGAGGTTCTGCCGGCTGTTCGACAGGCCCCATTCCTGCCGCGTCCAGCGTGCGGGTGCGGCGAAGAGTGCAACGTCCGCCTCCAGGAATGGGGCCGCCGGATAGTCGGGCTGGATCGCGGTGTCGCGTTGCTGGGATGGGTGCGCGCAGGCGTTGCCGGCGTCGTCATGGCGGTGGAACATCGGGCCGTCGCTCTCCCAGCCGACACACGACAGGCAGGTGTCGAACGACACGGGCGTTGAGCTGTCGATGCCAGCGGCGGCGGGTTGCGGCAGTGTCAGCAATCGATGCAGCGGCTCGTGACACAGGCCGCATCGATGCGACGACACGCCGCCAAAGCGCGCGCCCAATCGATGCGAGCCGTGCGCGTGCCAGGTTGAGTGATGCGCGAGAATCTCGCGGTTCCACTTCGGCTGGGCACGGCGTATCGGCGCGCCCAGCGTCGGTCCGAAGTCGATATGCAGCGGCGTTTCGCCGTGCAACGCGCGCAATGTGTCGTGTTCCTGAGCGTAGCCGGCGGACATGAGCCAGTTGGCGCGCGCCCCGGGATCGTCCGGAAACAACCACGCTGCCGCGTCGCGAACGGCTGCAGGCTGTCGCGAATGGAGCAGCGCGACGGCGCGTGCATGCGCTGCCTTGTTACCGGAAGGGACGTCGGCAAGCCGGTCGCGCCATCTTTCGATCGTCGCCGGATCGAGCATCCGCCACACGTTGTCCTCGACGTACAGGCGCGGCGACTGCTTCGTAGCGTAAATGTCGACGAGCATGTCCCAGTGACCGGAAAACACCTGCGGCATCTGCGTTGCCACGCTCGACAACACGCTCGCGAGCCGTTCGTTCCACGCGCCGTTGCGGATGTCTTGCCACGCTTCGGTGGCGACTTTCTCGAGAGCGGTGTCGTCCATCAGGTCGAGCGCGGCATCGAGGAACGTCGCATGCGGCAACGCGCGATCGAACGACGCGATCACGAGGTCGGCGAGCGCGGCAGGGTTGTCGCGTCGCAGTGCCAGCATCTGCGACATCGGATCGTTGTTGGTCCAGCCGAGGCGTTCGTAGTCGTCGAGAATGGTTTGTATGGTCGGCATGGTGGGGAGCGGTGAGGGTTCGAGGCGTGAGCGGAAGCTGAGTGGATCAACGTCCGGCGAGCATCCTTCCCCCGACCCCCATCAGCAGCAGGCCGGCCGTCGTATCGAGCACGGCCTTGCGTCGAACCAGCAGCCCGCGCACCGACGGGTGCGAGGCGAGCAACGCCATCGTGCAATACCACGCGGCCGAGATCGCCACCGACAGCGTGACGACCGCGAGATCGAGCCACACCGGCGCATGGGCCGGCACCATCAGCGCGAAGATGCTCCCGTAGAACGCGACCGATTTCGGATTCGTCATGCTGACGACGTAGCCCTTCTTCGCGGCGTGCCAGTCGGACGCGGTGGCCGGCGCGGCGACGGGCAGCGGCTTGCGCGCAGTCACGATCATTTTCAGGCCGAGCCAGATCAGGTAGGCGGCGCCCGCCAGCCGCAGCGCCGTGTGCACCCATGCGACATGCGTGACGAGCAGGCTGAGTCCGGCGATCGCGATCGCCGCCCACGTGCCGGATGCGGCGGCCAGGCCGAGGCCCGTCATCACGCCGGCGCGGCGCGACGCGACCGCGGTCGACGTGACGATCACGAAGTTCGGCCCGGGGCTGGCGACGCTCAGCAAGAGGACGCCGGCGAGCGGCAGCAAGGTGGTGACGGTGGTCGACATGGCGTGGAGGGCGGCACGGCGGGACGGGCTTTCATCTTACCCGAGCGCGGTCACGAGCCTGCCACGGTCCGGTTTCGTCGATCCAATGAAAAAAACGCGTGACGACTTTCATCGCCACGCGCAGGGGGAGTCTGCAAGGTCGCGCGCATGCCGGCGAGCCGGCACACGGCACCCGCGTCACACCGTCAGAAATCGAACCCGGGCCCACCCGCACCCGGGCCGCCCGGCGCCGTCGTCGGCGCCGCATCCTTCGGTGCTTCGAACACGGTCGCATCGGTCGTCAGCAGCAGCCCCGCGACCGACGCCGCGTTCTGCAGCGCCGTGCGCGTGACCTTGGTCGGATCGAGCACGCCCGATTCGACGAGGTCGCCGTATACGCCCGTCTGCGCGTTGTACCCGAAGTTGCCCGAGCCTTCGGCCACCTTCGCCACGACGACGCTTGCTTCCTCGCCCGCGTTCGTGACGATCTGGCGCAGCGGTTCCTCGAGCGCGCGCAGCACGATCTTGATGCCCGCATTCTGGTCGGCGTTCACGCCCTGCAACTCGCGGATCGCCTGGCGCACGCGGATCAGCGCGACGCCGCCACCGGGCACGATGCCTTCCTCGACGGCGGCACGCGTGGCGTGCAGCGCGTCGTCGACGCGGTCCTTCTTTTCCTTCACTTCGATCTCGGTGGCGCCGCCGACCTTGATCACCGCGACACCGCCCGCGAGCTTCGCGACGCGTTCCTGCAGCTTCTCACGGTCATAGTCCGACGTCGCTTCGTCGATCTGCACGCGGATCTGCTTCACGCGCGCTTCGATGTTCTTCGCATCGCCCGCGCCGTCGATCACGGTCGTGTTTTCCTTGCCGACCTCGATGCGCTTCGCCTGGCCGAGTTCGGCCAGCGTCGCCTTCTCGAGCGTCAGGCCCGTTTCCTCGGCGATCACCTGCCCGCCGGTGAGGATCGCGATGTCCTCGAGCAGCGCCTTGCGGCGGTCGCCGAAGCCCGGCGCCTTCACGGCCACCGTTTTCAGGATTCCGCGGATGTTGTTCACGACCAGCGTCGCGAGCGCTTCGCCTTCGACATCCTCGGCGATGATCAGCAGCGGCCGGCCCGACTTCGCGACCTGTTCGAGCACCGGCAGCAGGTCGCGGATGTTCGAGATCTTCTTGTCGTGCAGCAGGATGTACGGGCTTTCGATCTCGGCGATCTGCTTGTCGGGATTGTTGATGAAGTACGGCGACAGGTAGCCGCGATCGAACTGCAGCCCCTCGACGACGTCGAGCTCGTCCGCGAGCGACTTGCCGTCCTCGACGGTGATGACGCCTTCCTTGCCGACGCGGTCGATTGCCTCCGCGATGCGCTGGCCGATCGATTCCTCGCCGTTCGCGGAGATCGTCGCGACCTGCGCGATTTCCTTGCTCGTGGTGGTCGGCCGGCTGATCTTCTTCAGCTCGTCGACGGCCGCTGTGACGGCCTTGTCGATGCCGCGCTTCAGGTCGAGCGGGTTGAGCCCGGCCGCGACGTATTTCTGGCCTTCGCGGACGATCGCCTGTGCGAGCACGGTGGCCGTCGTGGTGCCGTCGCCGGCGGCGTCGCTGGTGCGCGACGCGACTTCCTTCACGAGCTGCGCGCCGATGTTCTGCAGCTTGTCCGCGAGTTCGATTTCCTTCGCGACCGACACGCCGTCCTTCGTGACGACGGGCGCGCCGAAGCTGCGTTCGAGCACGACGTTGCGGCCTTTCGGCCCGAGCGTGACCTTCACCGCGTTCGCGAGAATGTTCACGCCTTCCGTCAGCTTGGCCCGTGCGACGTCGCTGAAAATGATTTCCTTCGCTGCCATGATTGCGCTCCGTTATTGATTGACGACCGCGACGATGTCTTCCTCGCGCAGCACGAGAAACTCGTTGCCGTCCACCTTGACGGCCTGACCCGCGTACTTGCCGAACAGCACGCGCTCGCCGACCTGCAGGTCGGGCACGATGCGCTGGCCGTCCGCATCCTTGCGGCCGGGGCCGACGGCGATCACTTCACCCTGGTCGGGCTTTTCCGCGGCGCTGTCGGGGATCACGATGCCCGACGCGGTGGTGGTTTCCTGGTCGAGGCGCTTCACGATCACGCGGTCGTGCAAGGGGCGTAGGCTCATTGGTTCGTCCTGTGCTGATCTGTTCTGTCGAAATTGGCTGGCACTCTTTTGCAGAGAGTGCTGACGAGTATAAAAATGCGCGGCGGCGCGATCCAATAACGGATTCGGAAATGCATTTTCGCGGATGCGCTTTGGACGAAAGACGAAAGACGGGTAGGGCCGCGCGTCAGATCAACAACGACAACGTCCTGAACAGCGCGAGATCCGCCTTGCGTGCCGATCGCGCGTGCCGGCGGATCACGTGCAGCAGGCAGTCGATGAAGCAGCGTGCGGCGTCGCTGAGCGTACTGCTGCGCCGCGTGACGATCCCGAGGTCGCGCGGCTCGAAGGTCTCATTCAACTGCAACGCACGCATCCGTTCGCCGAACGACGGCACGGCCGCGAGGATCGTCGGGCACCACGTGCACATGTCGGCCTGCTCGAGCATCGTCTGCAGCATCGCCACCGACTGCGCACGCACGATGCGCCGCTCGTCGATGTCGGCGCCGTGGCGCGTGAACAGGTAATCGACGAGCGCGGCCTGTCCGTCGGCCGCGAAATTCAATACCCAGTCGTGGTCGACCAGGTCGTGGATCGACCGCGCGTGTTCGAGCGGATGGCCGGCGCGCACCATCACCGCTGTCTCGTAGCGCAGCATCGGCTCGAACGCGAATTCCT
Organism: Burkholderia sp. Se-20378; assembly: GCF_017104665.1. Classification (NCBI taxonomy): domain Bacteria; kingdom Pseudomonadati; phylum Pseudomonadota; class Betaproteobacteria; order Burkholderiales; family Burkholderiaceae; genus Burkholderia; species Burkholderia sp. Se-20378. Next base: position 9,086 of record NZ_JAAGPG010000303.1, read on the forward strand.
GCGTGCCGCCCGGTTGCACGTGCCCGAGCGCGAAATCCATGCTGCCGTCGCGCAACAGCGGCTGCGCGACGGCCATCAGCGCTTCGTAGAGTTCGAGGCGCACGTCGGGCATTTGCTCACGAAAACGCAGCACCGCTTCCGCGAGGAAGGTCATCGTGAGCCACGGCGTGACGCCGATGCTCAACCGACCCTCGACGCGGCCGCGCATGCGTTCGAGATCGCTCTGCGCGTGTTCGAGCTGCTTCAGCACGAGCTTCGCGTGCGTGAGCAGCGTCTTGCCGTATTCGGTGAAGCCGATCCCCTCCGGCGCGCGGACCAGCAGCGGCAGGCGTTCGCTGGCCTCCAGCTCGCGCAGCGCGCGTGTGACGGCCGCCTGCGACAGCCCGAGCGTGCGTGCCGCGCCGCGGATGCTGCCGGCCTCCGCGCTCGCGACGAGCGCCTGCAGCTGATGCAGCTTGATCGTGCTCATGGTGCGATACCCGACAACGAAAGGTTGTCATCATAACGAAACCGCGGCTGTTCGCCGGGATTTTCGCTGCCTACGATGCGGCCACGATCGGTCATTCGGGCGATCGGCAACCGGAACGCATCGAGGAGAATCGGGGTTGGACCACAAACACATCCAGCCGGAAATGGCGGCTATCGAGGCGGAGATGATTGCGCTGCGCCGCCGGCTGCACGCACATCCGGAGCTTGGCTTCGAGGAACACGCGACGAGCGATCTCGTGGCCGACTTGCTGACAACGTGGGGTTATCGGGTGACGCGCGGCCTCGGCGCCACCGGCGTGGTCGGCACCTTGACGCGCGGCCCCGGCAATCGGCTCGGGCTGCGCGCGGACATGGACGCGCTGCCGATCCGCGAGACGACCGGGCTGCCGCACGCGAGCCGGTGCGACGG
>NZ_JAAGPG010000304.1:0-237 GCF_017104665.1 Burkholderia sp. Se-20378
CGTTAAAAAAAAAAAAAACAAAAAGAAGAAGTGACGACGGACAATCGAGACACAGAGCAAGAGAAAGAGAGCGGCTACACCGAAAGATGTACACACTGAGGCGACGCAGTTCCACGATGGGACAACGAGACACAGAGCAGGATGGACCAGACGCGAATGCTACTGTCCAGCAACAATACACCGACATGGCTCACTGCTACCGACTATATGAATACAGGCACGACACGTATACACCGG
>NZ_JAAGPG010000305.1:0-10176 GCF_017104665.1 Burkholderia sp. Se-20378
ACCCGCGCCAGGCCGGCCGCCTGCGCGCGCAACCCGACGATGCGGCGATCCGCGCGGCAGCCGGCTACCGCTGGGTACGCGATGGCGCGTTCACGGTCGCGATTTCACCGCACGCGCCGCCCGTGTCGACCTACGCGACCGACGCGAGCACCGTGGTCGGCGCAGATCCCGACTATGCGCAGCTCGTCGCCGACACGCTCGGCCGCACGCTCGTGCTGCTGCCGATCGCGTGGGCCGACTGGCCGCTCGGGCTGACGTCCGGCAAGTACGACGCGGTGATCTCGAACGTCGGCGTGACCGAGAAGCGCAAGGAGAAATACGATTTCACGACCTACCGGCTCGGGCTGCACGGCTTCTACGTGCGCACCGGCAGCCCGATCGCGAAGCTCGCCGAGCCGAAGGATGTCGCCGGCCTGCGCATCATCACCGGCGCGGGGACGAGCCAGGAGCGCATCCTGCTCGAGTGGAACAAGCGCAACGTGGCGCAGGGGCTGAAGCCGGCCGAGCTGCTCTATTTCGACGACGATGCGGCGTCGCGCGTCGCGCTGCTGTCGGGCCGCGCCGATGCGGAACTGAACCCGAACGCGTCGCTCGCGTACGAGGCCGCGCGCACGGGCAAGATCCGCCGCGTCGGCGTCGTCAATGCGGGCTGGCCGGCCAATGCCGACGTGGCGATCGCGACGCGGCGCGGCAGCGGGCTCGCGCCCGCGCTGACGCTGGCGACGAACGCGCTGATCGGGAGTGGCCGCTATGGGCAGGCGCTTGCGCGCTGGGGCTTGCAGAGCGAGGCGATCGCGCGCGCGGAGACCAATCCGCCGGGGTTGCCGTCGTTCTGAACGCGTCGACGGGGCGATGCCCGACATGGCATCGCCCCGGCCTTCCACGCTGGCAATGCCGGGGCACGTCGAAGCAATATCGTTGGTTGTGGCGCGAAGCCTACGCCGACACTGCCGCGTGATACCGGTCGAGCTCCGCGACATGCGCATGAATCGCCGGAATCAGGTCGCGCCCGTAATCGAGCGCATCGTCCAGCGGATCGAACCCGCGAATCAGGAACGTCGACACGCCGAGCCGGTAATACGCGCCGAGCGCCCGCGCGACCTGCTCCGGCGTGCCGACCAGCGCAGTCGAATTCCAGCGCGCGCCGGTCAGGTTCGCGACGCCCATCCACAGCCGCTCGTCGAGCACGTCGCCCTGCGCGGCCGCCGCCATCAGTCGTTGCGAGCCCGCATTCTGCGGCGCATGGCCGTCGATCGGCTGGCCGTTCGCGAGCCGTGCCGCGCGCACGCGCTCGCGGATCGCCTCGGCCTTCTCCCATGCAGCCGCCTCGGTGCCGGCAACGATCGGCCGGAACGACACGCTGATACCCGGCGCACGCCCGAATGGCGCGGCAGCAGCCCGCACGCGCGCGATCTGCTCGCGCACCGACGCGAGCGGCTCGCCCCACGTCATGTAGACATCGGCGTGTTCGCCCGCGACCGCCAGCGCGGCCGGCGACGACCCGCCGAAATAGATCGGCACATGCGGCCGCTGCGCGCCCTTCACGAGCGGCGACGCACCGCGCAGCCGGTAGAACGCGCCGTCGTGGTCGACCGGCGCGTCGGCCTGCCAGATCCGTTTCAGCACGGCGAGATATTCGCCGGTGCGGCGGTAGCGCGCATCGTGCGGCACGAAATCGCCGTCGCGCTGCAGGTCCGTATCGTCGCCGCCCGACACGACGTTCAGTGCGAGCCGGCCGCCGCTGAATACGTCGAGCGTCGCGATCTGCCGCGCGGCGGCCGACGGCACGATCACGCCCGGCCGGTGCGCGAGCAGGATGCGGATGCGTTCGGTCGCGGCGGCCGCGAACGACGCGACGATGAAGCCGTCCGCCGCGTTGCTGAAATGGCCGACCAGGATCTGGTCGAAGCCGGCGGCCTCGTGCGCCTGCGCGAAGCGGCGCACGTAGTCGGGCTGGACGGCCGCGCCGCCGGGTACATCGACCTCCGCGCCGGGTGTCGCGGTGATCATGCCGATGATGTCGACTGGCATGTCGAAGTGTCCTTGTGGTTCTCGATCGGAAATCGTGGCCGGGATGGCCCGCTTACTGCGCGGCGGCCGTCTTCTGCGCAGGCGCCGCGAACGCGCCCGCATACGAGCGGTCGAGCAGCTTCGACGTGTCGTACGCAGCCGGAATCACGCCGGCCTTATGCAGGAAGTCCGCCGTGTTCTGCGCGTCCTTCGCAGCCGTCTCGTCGACCGGGCCGACGCGCTGCTTCGCGTTGTTGAGCCAGCGATAAGCGACATCGGGTTCGAGCTTCGCGCGCTTCGCCCACAGGTCCGCGTACTCGCGCGGATGGCTGTCGACCCACTGGCGCGCGGCCACCACGCGCCGCAGGAAATCGGTGATCTCGGCGCGCTTGCCGGAGGCAGCCTGCTCGTTCGCGGCAACGAAGCTCAGCGCCGGCATCAGCCCCTGCGCGGTCGTCACGGGCCGCGCACCCTGGCGCAACGCGAGCGTGCTGACGAACGGCTCCCACAGCGACACCGCATCGACCGAGCCGTTCGCGAGCGCATTGGTCGCATCGATCGGCATCAGGTACGCGTACTTGACCGAATCCGCGCGCAAGCCCGCGTGTTCGAGCGCGCGCAGCACGAGCTGCTGGCTCCACGCGCCGCGCCATACGGCGATGGTCTTGCCTTGCAGGTCGGCCACGGTGCGCACCGGCGAATGCTTCGGTACGAGAATCGCAACGCCGTCGAGGCTCTGCCGCGACACGGCGACCACCTTCACCGGCGCGCCGCGCGCGGCCAGCGTAAGCAGCGCGGAATCGCCGAGAAAGCCGACGTCGATCGCATTGCCGTTCAGCGATTCGGCAACCGGCGCAGCGGCCTGGAAATGCTTCCACTCGATCGTGTAAGGCAGGTCCTTCAGCACGCCGGACGCCTCCATCGACGCCTGGATGTTGAAGTAGTTCTGTTCACCGACGCGCAGCGTGACGGTGTCTTTGGCCATGCCCTGCTGTGCGGCAAGCGCCAGCAAGAGTGCCGTGACGATTCGGCTCAACAACGTGATCTCCCGGAGGGTTGGCGGGCGGTCGCGCGATGGCGACGCCTCGTGGTCCGCCGTGCACGGCGGCCGGCGGAACGGATGGAACCGGTGACGATACGTCTATCTTCATCATGAAACAAACGCAATATTCTTCTATGGAAAGATGCAAATGTTTTATGACCTGATCGGCGGCGCCGGATGCCGCGTACCGCGCCCATGGGAACCCGGTTCGAATGAATCCTCGACAGATATTTCGTGCGCGAAATAAATCACGGACTATATTTCGCATACGAAATAACTACCCGAGCGAGGATGGCCATGACCTCCCAACCCATCGAGTTTTCCGCCGCCGACGGCTACGCGCTGCGCGGCACACTGTGGTCGCCGGACGCCGAGCCGCGCGCGCTGGTGCTGATCCATCCGGCAACGGCCGTGCCTGAGCGGCTGTATGCGGGCTTCGCGCGCTTCCTGACCGAACGCGGCTTCGCGGCACTCACCTACAACTATCGCGGCATCGGCGCGTCTCGCCCCGCGCGCCTGGGTGCGCTGAAGGCCCGCATGCGCGACTGGATGGAACTCGACGTGGGCGGCGCGACCGCGTGGGCGCGGCAGGCGTACGAAGGTGTGCCGCTGCTGGCGGTCGGGCATAGCGTCGGCGGGCATGCGATCGGGCTGTCCGCCGCGACGCCGCACCTGCGCGCGGCCGTGCTGGTCGCCGCGCATGCGGGCAGCACGCGGCTGATCACGCAGACGGCCGAGCGCCTGAAGGTGCGGCTGATCCTGCGCGTGCTCGGCCCGCTGATGGCGGCGCTGCTCGGCTACGTGCCCGGCAAGCGGCTCGGGCTCGGCGAGGACATGCCGGCCGGCGTGTTCCGCGAATGGAGCCGCTGGACGACGCTGCCGCACTATTTCTTCGACGATCCGACACTCGGCGCGGCCGAGCGTTACGCGAAACAGCAGTTGCCGATCCTCGCGCTCGGTTTCGACGACGACCCGTGGGCCAACCCGACTGCGATCGGGCTGCTGGTAAGCTATCTGGCCCGCGCGGCGGTCGAACGCCGCCAGATCGATCCGCACACGGCGGGCAGCGGCCCGGTCGGGCACATGGGCTTCTTCCGCAGCCGCCCCGGCACCGTGCTGTGGCCCGACGTGGCCGACTGGCTCGCGCAGGCCCTCGACACGCCGCGAACCGCGGGCCGTCCCTCCCTTTCCATTGCAGCCGGGAACCCAGCTTGAGCGAAGACCGACGACTGTTTTTCATGTTGAACATCGGCCAGCGGCGCGTGCAGCGCTGGATCGACCGCAAGGCGGAAACCGAGACGCGCGCGAGCGCCGCGCAGGCCGGCGCGCTGTTCTGCCTTGCGAAACAGGATGGTGCGCTGATCGGCGAAGTCGGCGCCGCGCTGCAGCTTGCGCCGTCCGCGATGACGGGGCTCGCCGACCGGATGGCGAAAGCCGGCCTGATCACGCGTCATGCCGATTCGGACGACGGCCGCGCGACACGCCTGTACCTGACCGACGAAGGCCACGCGGCGCTCAAGCGTGCGCGCGTGCTGCTGCGCGAACTCAACGGCAAGCTGTGCGACGGGTTTTCCGACGACGAACTCGATGTCGTCGCGCGCTGGCTGCATGTGCTGCAGGAGCGGTTTCCGGTGGAACGCTGAGCGGCGGCGAAGACGCCGTGTCGTCACCGCCTTCTTGGCCACGCCGTACGCGCGATCTCACGTGCCGCAGCGCAAACGACGCAGCGGCACGTACCCGGCCAGGCGTCAGGCAGCCTGCGGCAGCGCAGCGGCCACGGACCCCGCCTTCAGCGCCGCGACCTTGCCGATCGTATCGACGCACGCGTGCGCGAGTTCCGCGCCCTTCACGAGGAAGTGCTCGTGGAAGTAGGCGACATGTTCGGCCCCGTGGAAATGATGCGGCGTCAGCACCGCCGACAGCACCACCACGCCGGTTTCGAGTTGCACCTGCATGAGACCGGAAATTACTGCTTGTGCGACGAAGTCGTGGCGATAGATGCCGCCATCGACGACCAGGCCGGCGCACGCGATGGCCGCGTATTTACCGGTGTTCGCGAGCAGTTTGGCATGCAGCGGAATTTCGAAAGCGCCTGCCACTTCAAAGAAATCGCAATCCGCCTGGCGCAGGTTCGCGTTGACGAGTCCGTCGACGAACGCGTTGCGGCACTGGTCGACGATCTCCTTGTGCCAGCACGACTGGACGAAGGCGATACGCGGAGCGGCAGTGTGGGAGGGGGAAGCAAGTTGGGTCATCGATAGGTCCTGTGTGAGTTGAATGGGCGCACAGGGACAAGCGGCGTACCTTGCGTACGCAACGAACCCCGCTCTCTCTCATCCGGACTTTAACCGTCGGCCCCGGAATCCAACCGGGTCTGCTGACCTTGCCGGGCACATGCGTGCCGGCAAGCGCTCGCGGGCTACGCGCAATCGCGCGATTACCGCCGGTGGGGAATTTCACCCCGCCCTGAGAACGTTCGCGGCACATTGGCCGCGCCGGAAATCTATCACACTCCCTTCGGACTGGTGCGTCGACGTCACCGCGCGTTCCGTGCACTGGACGAACCCACGGCCCGCCTTTCCCGTGATCGGCCCGCCGCTCCAGCCGCTTTTTCGCCGATCCGACGGAAACCTTGCGACGACCTGCCATCCGGCTTGGAATTTGAAATGATATAACATATCATTTCGCGTGCTCGTCCGCCTGACGCCGTTTCACTGTGGGTGGCCGAGCCCCGCCGAGCCATGTTCCAACGGGTTACTGCGCGTCGCAGACGCAACAATATATCGTATCCAGCCGTGACCCGCATCGCTCGTTATCCGATCCGATTCCAACCGATTCACCGACCATGCGCGACCTCCCTCGTCTACCGCTTCGCCCGCTCTCGTCTCTATCGCTGATCCTGTTCGCCGCTGTCGCGCAGGCACAGACCGAACCACCCGCCGCGTCCGGCACGCCACCGACCACCCCGCTCGCCCCGATCTTCGTGACCGCGAACCCGCTCGGCGACAACGAGCTGATCGCGCCGACCGTCCAGCTTTCCGGCGATGCGCTGACACGCCGCCAGGCCGATTCGCTCGGCGAAACGCTGAACGGGCTGCCGGGCGTGTCGACCACCACCTACGGGCCGATGGTCGGCCGCCCGATCATTCGCGGAATGGACGGCGACCGGATCCGGCTGCTGCAGAACGGCGTCGCGGCCTACGACGCGTCGTCGCTGTCGTACGACCATGCCGTGCCGCAGGACCCGCTGTCGATCGAACGCGTCGAGATCGTGCGCGGCCCGGCTGCGCTGCTGTATGGCGGCAATGCGGTGGGCGGCGTCGTCAACACGATCGACAACCGGATTCCGCGCGAAGCGATCCAGGGCGTGACGGGTGCGCTCGACGCGCGCTACGGCGGCGCGAACTCGGTGCGCGCGGGCGCCGCGCAGGTCGAAGGCGGCAACGGCCGCTTCGCGTTCCACATCGATGCGTTCGACCGCGAAACGAGCAAGCTGCGGATTCCCGGCTACGCACGCAGCAGCGCGCAGCGCGCGATCGACGGCCCCGACACGCCGCAGCCGTACGGCAACGTGCCGAACAGCGACGGCCGCGTGCACGGCGGCGCGGTCGGCGCGTCGTACACGTGGGCGGACGGCTTCGCGGGCCTGTCCTACAGCGGCTACGAATCGAACTACGGCTCCGTCGCGGAAAGCGACGTGCGGCTGCGGATGCGCCAGGAACGCCTCGCGCTCGCGTCCGAGGTGCGCAACCTGAGCGGGCCGTTCACGAAGCTGAAATTCGACTTCGCGTACACCGACTATCGCCACAAGGAAGTCGACAACGGCGAGACCGCGACCACCTTCCGCAATCGCGGCTACGAGGCGCGCATCGAGGCAACGCATCGCAAGATCGGCCCGTTCGAAGGCGCGATCGGCGTGCAGTTCGGCCAGAACACGTTCTCCGCGCTGGGCGACGAGATGCTCGTGCCGTCCACGCGCACGAACAGCGTCGCGCTGTTCGGCCTCGAGGAATGGCAGGTCGTCCCCGCGCTCAAGCTGAGCCTCGGCGGCCGCTTCGAGCACGTGAAGGTCGATCCCGATCCGGCCGGCGTCGAGAAATTCGCGGGGGCGCAGCCGCGCGAATTCAACGCGGGCAGCCTGTCGGCAGGCGCACTGTTCTCGCTGACGCCCGTGTGGTCGGTCGCGGCCAACGTCGCTTACACCGAACGCGCGCCAACCTTCTACGAGCTGTATTCGAACGGCCCGCACGATGCGACCGGCCAGTTCCTGATCGGCAACCCGAATGCGTCGAAGGAAAAGGCCGTGTCGACCGACCTGTCGCTGCGCTACGCGAGCGGCCCGAATCGCGGCAGCGTCGGCGTGTTCTACAACCGCTTCTCGAACTACCTGACCGAGTACAACACGGGCCGCGTGGTGAACGACGACGGCGAACCGGTCGCACCCGGTACCGATGGCTCGCTCAACGAGGCGATCTACCGTGGCGTGCGCGCCGAGTTCTACGGCATCGAGCTGGACGGCAAGTGGCGCGCCTTCGCGCGGCGCGGCCATACGGTCGACCTGGAGCTGACGGCCGACTACACGCACGCACGCAACGTCGACACGGGCCAGCCGCTGCCGCGCATCGCGCCGCTGCGCGCGACGCTCGCGGCCGACTACGGCTACGGCCCGTTCGGCGCACGCGCGCAGGTCACGCATGCGTGGTCGCAGAACCGCGTGCCCGACAACGACTTCTCGACGGACGGCTACACGTCGCTCGGCGTGATGCTCACCTACAAGTTCCGCGTCGGCCCGACGCACTGGCTCGCGTACCTGCGCGGCGACAACCTGACGAACCAGGAGATCCGTTATTCGACTTCGGTCGTGCGCGGCTTCGCACCGGAAGGCGGCCGCAGCGTGATGGCCGGGTTGCGCACCACGTTCTGACCCTCTCATGGCCCGCGGCGCCCGCCGCGGGCCTCTTTTCCGGCGCCCCCACTGCGCCGCGAATTTCCGCTTGCCGGCCATTACCGCCAATCGCGCGGCACACACCGATGGCGCCTATCGGTTCCATCCCCAATTAGTTTCCAACAGAAATCCTTTTATTCATCCATAAATCGAAACAAATTCATCAGACGATTATTAGCAAAAAGACTTTTTTTGTTTCACCCAAGAAAACCGGTTTCAAATTCCACGTATAAACCTTTGAATCACGGGCGCGCTGGCGGGTTTTGATCGAAATCAAGAACGCCCGCCTGGTAAGGTTTCCAGTGCTAAAAAAACTAATATCAGGGTTTTCAACGGGTAAAGAATCATCCGGTATACCCGTTAATGCCGGCACGAGCCCGTATCTGGTCGAACAATAATTTCAATTCGTCAACCACACGCACAGAGGCACACTGTGAAAATCGCCAGAATGAGCATCAAAACAAAACTCCTTGGCGGCTTCGGCCTGCTCGCCGCGGTCGTCGTGATCGTGTCGGGCATGGCACTCAAGGCGCTATCCGATACGAACGCCGAGTTTTCCCGCTACATGAACGGCATCAACGCGCGGGCGACCCTTTCCGCGCAAATCCGCACCGCGGTCGACCGGCGCGCGATCGCCGCGCGCAACCTCGTACTCGTGACCAAACCGTCCGATCTCGCGCTCGAACTGGCCGAGGTGAACCAGGCGCACAAGGACGTGCAGGACCATCTCGCAAAGCTCAAGGACATGATGGCGAACGCGACCGACACCTCCGATCGCGCGCGCGAACTGGTGGGCGACATCGTGCGCATCGAAGGCAGCTACGGGCCCGTTGCACTGCGCATCGTCGGGCTCGCGCAGGCCGGCAAGAAGGACGAGGCGACCGCCGACATCGACGACAACTGCCGGCCGCTGCTCGCGCAACTGGTGCGCGCCACCGACGCATACGCGACCTATACGCATGAACGCGAACTCGCGATCGCGCAGCAATTCGCGGATCGCTATGCGATGGAGCGCAACCTGCTGGCCGGCATCTGCCTGATCGCGGTGATGGTCGCGGCATGCGGCGGCCTGTGGCTGACGCGCAAGATCACGGTGCCGATCGGCTCGGCCGTCGACGTCGCGCGCACGGTCGCGAACGGCGATCTCGGCAGCCGCATCAACGTGAGCGGCAACGACGAGACGCGCGATCTGCTCGAAGCATTGCGAACGATGAACGAGCGATTGATCGGCATCGTCGGTCGCGTGCGCGATTCGTCGAACAGCATCGCGCATGCGGTCAGCGAGATCGCGTCGGGCAACCTCGACCTGAGCCAGCGCACCGAGGAACAGGCCGCGTCGCTGCAGGAAACCGCCGCGACGATGGAGGAATTTACGTCGACGGTGCGATTGAACGCGGAGAACGCGCAACAGGCCAGCTCGCTCGCCGCGAACGCATCGGACGTCGCGCAGCGCGGCAGCTCGGTGGTCGGCCGCGTGGTCGACACGATGACGGAGATCGGCCACAGCTCGTCGAAGATCGCCGACATCACCGGCATCATCGAAGGCATCGCATTCCAGACCAACATCCTTGCGCTGAACGCGGCCGTCGAAGCGGCACGTGCCGGCGAACAGGGTCGTGGCTTCGCGGTGGTCGCGAGCGAGGTGCGCAGTCTCGCGCAGCGCTCGTCGACGGCGGCGAAGGAGATCAAGGAACTGATCTCCGCGTCGGTACAGACGATCCGCGACGGTTCCGAACTCGCGGGCGAAGCCGGCAAGACAATGTCGGACGTCACGCAGGCCGTTGCGCGCGTGACGGACATCATGGGCGAGATCGCGGCCGCGTCGGCCGAGCAGAGCCGCGGCATCGACCAGGTGAACCTGACGATCACGCAGATGGACGAGACGACGCAGCAGAACGCGGCGCTCGTCGAGCAGGCCGCGGCCGCATCGAAGTCGCTCGAGGCGCAGGGCCGCGAGCTGTCCGAAACGGTTGCCGCGTTCCGGATGCCGTCCGGCACGCACGTGACGTCGCCGGGCGCATACGCGCAAGAGCCGGTCGCGCCTCACTGGCAACCGGCCACCGCGTAACCGATCCCGCAAGGAGGCGACGATGCGCACGCTGTTCCACCGCTCTGCCGGCGTCACGCTTGCGCGCACCGCGCGACGCGCGGCCGAACGCGGCACGCGGTGCTGCTGCGC
>NZ_JAAGPG010000306.1:0-9998 GCF_017104665.1 Burkholderia sp. Se-20378
CCCGGCAGCCGCGCGGCTGCGCGCACGAGCGCCTGCCACCACGCGTCCGGCGCGATCTCCGCCCAGCCGGGCTGGGGCGACGACAGCGCATAAGGTTCGCTCGCGACGGCGCGCTCGACGCCGTCGGCATCGAGCGTGACGAGTTTGACGGAGCCGGTGCCAAGGTCGATTCCGAGCAGGCGCATGACGTGTGGGCAAATTCGTATGAACGGATGTCGATGATAACGGGATCGCGATGCGCGCCCCGTTTTTGCCGCCACCGCGGCAGGCCGAAAACGCGGTCGCCGGACGGGTTCCACCCGGCTGCACCTTGCGGGCAAAAGCGGCCGTTCACGGGTTAACCCGGCACGATTTTTCCCAGGCACTTTTTGCCACTATGCATCCTGCCCAATACACACCATAAAGCGGCCTATATTTGACACGGGGGCCAGCGCTATTTTGAAGGGCTATAAAACCGGGAAACCTCACTCCTGCGGCTGTTTCCCGATGATCGACACCTTGTTGCATGCCGAAATGGCATATCGAACCAGCAAAGAACGGAATAGTACCCAGCACTCTTGTTGCGTGGATTCATTCCGAATAATTTCGTATCACCCCGAAAACAAGATCATGGAGTGAGACAGATGCAATCGAACACGGTCCATCCGTGCGATGAGGTGCTGCCGACCGGCAAGCTGGTAACGCTTGGCCTGCAACACGTCCTCGTCATGTACGCCGGCGCTGTCGCCGTGCCGCTTATCGTCGGCGCCGCGCTCAAGCTGCCGAAAGACCAGATCGCGTTTCTGATCAGCGCCGATCTGTTTTCGTGCGGCATCGCCACGCTGATCCAGACGCTCGGCCTGTGGGTCTTCGGGATCCGCCTGCCCGTCATCATGGGCTGCACGTTCGCGGCAGTCGGCCCGATGATCGCGATCGGCACCAACCCCGGCCTCGGTATTCTCGACATCTTCGGCTCGACCATCGCGGCCGGCATCATCGGCATCGTGCTCGCGCCGATGATCGGCAAGCTGTTGCGGTTCTTCCCGCCAGTGGTCGTCGGCACCGTGATCGCGGTGATCGGGCTGTCGCTGATGGAAGTCGGCATCAACTGGGCGGCCGGCGGCGTCGGCAACCCCGAGTACGGCAGCCCCGTCTATCTCGGCCTGTCGCTGCTCGTGCTGACACTGATCCTGCTGATCAACAAGTACGGCCGCGGCTTCATCGCGAACATCTCGGTGCTGCTCGGCATCGTCGCCGGCTTCGCGATCGCCTTCGCGATCGGCCGCGTGAATACCGACGGCGTCGCGCACGCACCGTGGGTCGGCTTCGTGATGCCGTTCCACTTCGGCCTGCCGCACTTCGACCCGCTGTCGATCGTGACGATGGTCACGGTGATGTTCGTCACGTTCATCGAATCGACCGGCATGTTCCTCGCGGTCGGCGACATGGTCGATCGCCCGGTCAACCAGGAGCGCCTCGTGCGCGGCCTGCGCGTCGACGGCCTCGGCACGCTGATCGGCGGCATCTTCAACTCGTTCCCGCATACGTCGTTCTCGCAGAACGTCGGCCTGATCGGCGTGACGGGCGTAAAGAGCCGTTTCGTGTGCGCCACCGGCGGCGTGATCCTCGTGCTGCTCGGCCTGTTCCCGAAGATGGCGCAGGTCGTCGCATCGGTGCCGCCGTTCGTGCTCGGCGGTGCGGGCATCGTGATGTTCGGGATGGTGGCTGCGAACGGCATCAAGGTGCTGTCGAAGGTCGACTTCGTGAACAACACGCACAACCTGTTCATCGTCGCCGTGAGCGTCGGCATGGGCCTCGTGCCGGTCGTGTCGCCGCACTTCTTCTCGAAGCTGCCGCCCGCGCTTGCCCCGATCCTGCACAGCGGCATCCTGCTGGCATCGGCAACGGCCGTGATCCTGAACATCGTGTTCAACGGCGTGAAAGGCGAGAAGGATGCGCGCTGCGACATCCGCCGCGCCGGACACGACTTCGACGGGCGTCCCGCCGACGTGCATCACTGATCGCCACGCGCCGGACGACGGCGCGAAGAAGCAGTAACTAAAAACGCCACGGCATGCCGTGGCGTTTTGCTTTGAGGGAGCGGTGAAAGGCGGGGACGCACGGGGCGATCGTGCGGTGTGCGGTGTGCGGTGTGCGGTGTGCGGTGTGCGGTGTGCGGTGTGCGGTGTGCGGTGTGCGGTGACGAACACCAAGCATGCGTCGGCTTGTGACGGCCGGCGCTTACTGCATGGTGTGTAAGGGGCCGCTTCACACCGTCAAGATGTGCAACACTGCGCGGCGGCTCGCGGCCAAGGCCTCATTTCACTTGGCAAGGACATTCATGCGGACAACCGGGAAGGAAGTCGATTTCTACTCGTCGGCCATTATCCGGCACACCGCTCAAGTGATGCGACTTATAAAGCCTGGCGTCGACGTCGATAGGTGCTCGACCAAGCCCCAATGTGACGAGAAGCCCCTTGATACTTTCCGCGCGTTGTCGAGCCAGCACGTGCGGCTGCCTTTCGTCAGCTTCGGCAAGGCCACCGACAGACGTACGATCGAGATTGGGATATTTGAGTTGAAGGTCTATCGCCCAATTGGCCACCCTTGTGAGCTCATCGCCGGACACCTTGGCAGAATCTCTTTCAAACGAAACATCAAGCGTATGGACTGGGGAGCAGGCGAATGTCCCGGCCGAGAAGAATGCCAGCGCAATACATGCCGGTCCTTTTACCATATCGATTTTCCGCTTGACCCAATCAGATTCAACAAGGATCGCCCTGTCACGCCACCTCTAACCCTCATAGACAATATACCCGGCAATGCTATCCGCATTATTGATTGCTAGATCGGGGCGCATCCGAGCCAATACCAAGCACTCGCGCATGAAATATTGATGATCCTGAGCGCCAAAAGTGTCGGCAAAATGAGTGCACTCATGAATCAGTGTCGATAACATCGAGTCCTTCGCACTGGATATGGGGCGCATCCCACAAAAATTCTCGTGGATACAAATAGTATGTGTAGCCGTGTCAGGGGCACAAACATGCGCGACGGCACCATCCGGGTCCTTGTTATTCGGCGTGCAACCAAGATATCGATCAAGCTCCTCTGATTGACGAACAAAGTTTCCAGGCTTGAGATCGCGCATCACCCGACTTACTCGTGCGAGGCCGACTGTCAGACGTTGCCGAATCGTTTCATCGCTTGAGCCAAACCACGTTGCGACGCGTTGACGTTCGACCGCTCCCCACTTGCGCAAGTCTACGAGACGTACATCAATCATTTGTACGGCTCTATCGCGTAACGTTAGAACCATACGGCGAAATTCCGCATCAGTCATGTTTTGGCAGATGGGTGGCCCATTCGATATCAATGCTTCGACTAACGAACCTTCTTTTGTGTCCGTCATCGCCTCTGCAATCGCCACACGATCGCCGTCACTCATTCTGTTTCTCCGATGACCTCAAGCTTTACCGATTCAGCCTCCGGCGTGATCACTCGCACCGTACGCCCCTGCGCATCGGTAATCCCTGAAGCCAGCACGTCGCCACGGCAATTTGTAATCCAATACCGCACGCCCACAACGGGTTTCCTTGACTTCTTGTTGCGAATACCGAACTGCTGATCGTGGACTGCCGTGCCTCTTCTTACAGGGGCGACGCCTAAGCCATGCTTCCCCGTCAACCGCGCCACCTCGTCTGCGGAAAAGGTCATCTTCATGCCGCGCTCGCCATAGAAAACAGGTGGCGGCTTGCAATCGCAGACGTTGATATCACCACTCAACGCCCACGGCTTGCCGTTTGGCCCTGTGCCCGGCCAGCGTGGGCCCTCCGGGGCGACAAACCCTTCCTGCTTGCATGCCGTGCAGTACGTCTTCATGTACAGCGTTGCGATATGCACGCGCGGCGGCGGATCGGAACAGGTTACGTCATCCAATCCTTCGGTAATCGTGGCGCTGCCGCCCTGATCCCCTTTGGCAAGGAAATAACGAATCATGAGGTCTCGCCTCGATGTACAACGGTTGAACGCTTCACCACGATGAAGGCGTCAGCGGATACCAGACCATCGCGCTCAGGGCTATCGGTAATGACGTCGCCGTTATCTAGTTCGCTGCCGACGAAAGCCAGCGGCTGGAAGTCTCCGTTATCCACCAGCCCAAGACCGCTTATGATTCGCGCGGTCGAACCGTCTGCGTAGTGAATTTGATTACCCACGACGCCAGACTTGCCAAGCCGAACACCGGTGTCCCACGTGCCGGTAGCTTCGCGCAACGCACCGCCTCGCGCGGTCGTGGCTCCTCGTACAGCCAACCTGTATCGCGGCAGTGCAGGCGGCGCATAATCCTCGTTAAACAACCCTTCGGCCGTTTCGCCAACCGGTACGTGAATTCCTGACAACCGCTGAAGCGTTTCGACGATACGATCGCCGTTGCTCAACCTGCTACCCACCAGCGCAAACGGCTTATCGCTGCAAATCGCATATTCGCCTGCACCATCCACAATGACGGCCTCGCTGCCATCCTCGTAAGTGACGACATCGCCAACACGGGCAACGACAAGCCCGGCGACTGTGAGGTCGCTCGTAGCCTCGGTTATCCGTCCACCGCGCTCAGTGAGCGCGCCGATGGTGGCAAAAAGATGGGTCGGTGCAGCCTGCTCGCTCTTCATCAGGATTTCCTTTCTCGACAATGGGTGAGAAATGCTTCATGCACAATCTGCACGGACGAGAAAGAAGAACCAATCAGACGAGTTCGAATTTCGTATAACTAATCGTTATAAAGACCGTCCAACAGCAAATGAGCTGAATTGGGCGAAATGAGCGGGGATTTGGCGGCCGGGCGACAGGCTACCGGAGAGGGATGATCATCGATTAGGCGAAACGAGAATCTGCACGGTTAGTCCGTGCGCGTCGTGCTCGACGGCGCCCGGCCCCTGGATTTCGCGCCCCTGGATTTCGCGCCCCTGCAGATGTACGCGCGTGTCCCGCGTGGATCTCCGCAGCATTTCCACGCGAGGTTACGGCGCACTTAAGGACCAGTAATGATGGACTAGCCTACGTTTCCTTCGTTACGCTTCGCATCGTTCGTAACGGCCAAGCTTACGACAGGACTAACAACGTCCTGCCTGCGCGCGAAGCGACCGCACGCAGGCAGGATAACCGCTCGTTACCCGTTCGTCGCCGTTACCGACGCAGGCGCCGGAGCGGCCGCCTTGTCGTAGTCGACCGGTGCATCCGGCGCACGCGGCGTCTCGCCCGCGCGCTGGATCCACCCGCCGCCCAGTGCACGGTACAGGTCGACCAGGTTGGTCCAGCGTGCCAGACGTGCGCTGATCAGCGACTGCTGTGCCGAGTACAGGTCCGTCTGCGCGGTCAGCACCGACAGGTAGCTGTCGACGCCGTTCTTGTAACGCAGGTCCGACAGGTCGAAACGTCGCTGCTGCGCATGCTCGTTGCGCTCGAGCGCCGCGATCTGCTGATCGTACGTACCGCGTGCGGCGAGGCTATCCGACACTTCGCGGAATGCCGACTGGATCGCCTTCTCGTAGTTCGCGATCTCGATGCGCTTCTGCACGTGCGCAAGATCGAGGTTCGCGATGTTCGAGCCGCCCTCGAAGATCGGCAGCGCGATGTTCGGCGCGAACGACCATGCCGCCGTGCCGGCCTTGAACAGGCCGCCGAGCGTCGGGCTCGCCGTGCCGAACGCGGCCGTCAGCGAGATCTTCGGGAAGAACGCCGCGCGCGCCGCGCCGATGTTCGCGTTCGCGGCCAGCAGCGTCTGCTCGGCCTGCATCACGTCGGGACGGCGCGTCAGCAGGTCGGACGGAAGGCCTGCCGGCACGTCCGTCAGCAGGTTCTGCGCGTCGAGCGGCATGCCCGCCGGCAGGTCGTCCGGCAGCGGCTCGCCGATCAGCAGCACCAGCGCGTTCAGCGCCTGTGCACGCGCACGCGCCTGCGCCTGCTGGTTCGCGAGCGCCGTCTCGACCACCGTCTGCGCCTGACGCAGGTCGAGCTCGGAGCCCGTGCCGTTGTCGAACTGCAGCTTCGTCAGGTTGTACGAGTCCTGCGCGGACTTCAGCGTGTTCTCCGTGACCTTCAGCAGATCGTCGGTCGACAGCAGCGTCAGGTATTGATCCGCCACCTGCGACACCAGCGAGATCTCCGACGCCTGCCGCGCATAGGCGGTCGACAGGTACTGCGCGAGCGCCTGGTCCTTCAGGCTCTGCACGCGGCCGAACAGGTCGAGCTCCCACGACGCCGACAGCCCGACGTTATAGGTGCGCGAGATCGTCGCCGTCTGAGTAGGCGAAACAGCCTGCGGATAGCGCTGGATCGTGCCCGTACCGGTGCCGCTGAGCGTCGGGAACAGGCCCGCGCGCGTGATCTGGTACTGCGCGCGCGCCGCCTCGATGTTCAGCACCGACACGCGCAGGTCGCGGTTGTTCTTCAGCGCGATCTCGATCAGCCGCTGCAGGCGCGGATCGACGAAGAACTCGCGCCAGCCGATGGCGGTCGCCGCCTGGCCGTTCGCGCTGCGCGCGCCGGCCGCACCCGGCTGCGTCGCGTAGACGCCGCCGGCCGGGTACGCCTGCGCGACGGGTGCATCGGGCCGCTTGTAATGCGGCGCCATCGTGCAGCCCGTGGCAAAGAGCGCGACCGCGATTGCAGTCAAAGCGTGTTTTTGCATCATCACTGTCCCTTGTTGCCTTCGTCGCCGTTGCCCGGCTTCTCTTCGTGGTGCGAGTGCTCCTGAGCCAGGCGCAGCGCCTCGTCGACGTCTTCCTTCTCGCCGCTGAAGATCGCACGGATCTTCACGAAGAACATCGGGATCATGAAGATCGCGAGGAACGTCGCCGTGATCATCCCGCCGATCACGCCCGTACCGATTGCGTGCTGGCTGGCCGAACCCGCGCCGTTACTGATCGCGAGCGGCATCACGCCGAGAATGAACGCGAGCGACGTCATCAGGATCGGACGCAGCCGCAGGCGCGCCGCTTCCAGCGCGGCCTCGATCGGCCCCATCTTCTCCGTCACCTGCAGTTCGCGCGCGAACTCCACGATCAGAATCGCGTTCTTCGCGGACAAGCCCACGGTAGTCAGCAGGCCGACCTGGAAGAACACGTCGTTCTCGAGGCCGCGCATCGTTGCCGCAAGCAGTGCACCGATCACGCCGAGCGGCACCACCATGATCACCGAGAACGGAATCGACCAGCTTTCATACAGTGCCGCGAGACACAGGAACACGACGAGAATCGAGATCGCGTACAGGATCGGCGCCTGCGAACCGGACTGGATTTCCTGGAACGACAGGCCCGTCCACGAGTAGCCGATGCCGACCGGCAGCTTCTTCGCGATCTGTTCCATCGCGGCCATCGCCTGACCGGTCGACTTGCCCGGTGCGGCCTGACCCTGGATTTCCATCGCCGACACACCGTTGTAGCGCTCGAGCTTCGGCGAACCGTACGTCCAGTGACCGGTCGCGAACGAACTGAACGGCACCATCCCGCCCGACCCGTTGCGCACGTACCAGATGTTCAGGTCTTCCGGCGTCATCCGGAACGGTGCGTCTGCCTGCACGTAGACCTTCTTGATCCGGCCGTCGGTGTCCAGGAAGTTGTTCACGTACTTCGACGCCCATGCGATCGAGAACGTCTGGTCGATCGCATCCGCCGTCACGCCGAGCGCGTTCGCCTTCTCGCGATCGATGTCGACCTTGTACTGCGGCGTATCGTTCAGGCCGTTCGGACGCACACCCTGCAGCGTCGGATCCTTCGAGGCCAACCCGAGCAGCTGGTTACGCGCGGCCATCAGCGCATCGTGGCCGAGACCCGCGTTGTCCGTCAGCTCGAAGTCGAAGCCGGCAGCCGTACCGAGTTCAGGAATCGACGGCGGGTTGAACGGGATCACGATCGCGTCCTTGTAGCCCGCGTAGCGCCCGAACATCCGGCCGATCAGCGCCTGCACCTTCTGGTTCGCATGCTGACGCTGCGAGTAGTCCTTCAGGCGAACGAACACGAGACCGGAGTTCTGGCCGCGGCCGGCGAAGCTGAAGCCGTTGACCGTAAACGCCGATTCGACGATTTCCTTCTCGTCCTTCAACAGGTAGTCGGAAATGTTCGCGAGCGTCTTCGCGGTCGTTTCCTGCGTCGAGCCCGACGGCGTCTGCACGATCACGAACATCAGGCCCTGGTCTTCATCCGGCAGGAACGACTTCGGCAGGCGCACGAACAGCAGGCCGACCGCGACGATCACGACCAGGTAGATGATGAGCCAGCGGCCCGACCGCTTGATCACGTGGTGCACGCCGACGTGGTACTTGTCGCGGCTGTTGTTGAACGTACGGTTGAACCAGCCGAAGAAGCCCTTCTTCTCTTCGTGATGCCCTTGCGGGATCGGCTTGAGGATCGTCGCGCACAGCGCCGGCGTCAGAATCAACGCGACGAGCACCGACAGCACCATCGCCGACACGATCGTCAGCGAGAACTGACGATAGATCGCGCCGACCGACCCGCCGGAGAACGCCACCGGCACGAACACCGCCGACAGCACGAGCGCCACGCCGACGAGTGCGCCGGTGATCTGGCCCATTGCCTTGCGGGTCGCCTCCTTCGGTGACAGGCCCTCTTCCGCCATCACCCGCTCGACGTTCTCCACGACCACGATCGCATCGTCCACCAGCAGGCCGATTGCGAGCACGAGGCCGAACATCGACAGCGTGTTGATCGAGAAGCCCACCATCGACATGATCGCGAACGTGCCGAGCAACACGACCGGCACCGCGATCGTCGGGATGATCGTCGCCCGCAGGTTCTGCAGGAACAGATACATCACGAGGAACACGAGCACGATACCTTCGAGCAGCGTCTTGACCACTTCCTCGATCGACAGCTTCACGAACGGCGTCGTGTCGTACGGGTACTTCACGACGAGGCCGTGCGGGAAGAACGGTGCCAGTTCGTCGATCTTCGCGCGTACGGCCTTCGCGGTCGCGAGGGCGTTCGCGTTGGTCGCGAGCTGGATACCGAGTGCCGCGGTCGGCTGACCGTTGTACTTCGTGTCGAAGTTGTAGTTTTCGCCGCCGAGTTCGATCTTCGCGACGTCCTTCAGGCGAACCTGCGAGCCGTCCTGGTTGACCTTCAGCAGGATGTTGCCGAACTGCGCGGGCGTCTGCAGCAGCGTCGATTCGGTGATCGTCGCCTGCAGCATCGTGCCCGGCGTGGCCGGCGTGCCGCCGATCTGGCCGCCTGCGATCTGCACGTTCTGTGCGGCGATCGCGGTCGACACGTCGACCGGCGTGAGGCCGTAGTTCGTCAGACGGTTGGCATCGAGCCAGATCCGCATCGCGTACTGCGAGCCGAACAGCGTGACGGTACCGACGCCGTTCAACCGGCTGATCGGGTCCTTCACGTGCGACGCCACGAAGTTCGCGAGGTCGTACTTGTTCATGCTGCCGTCTTCGGAGTTGAAGGCGAGCACCAGCAAGAAGCTGCTGCTCGACTTCGTCACCGAAAGGCCGAGCTGCTGCACGACCTGCGGCAGAATCGGCGTCGCGAGCGACAGCTTGTTCTGCACCTGGACCTGTGCGATGTCGGCGTTGGTACCCGGCGCGAAGGTCAGCGTGATCGTCGCGTTGCCCGAGTCGTCACTGGTCGACGACATGTACAGGAAGTTGTCGAGACCGCTCATCTGCTGCTCGATCACCTGCGTCACCGTGTCTTCCACCGTCTTCGCGGAAGCGCCCGGGTAGTTCGCGGTGATCTGGATCGATGGCGGCGCGATCGTCGGATACTGCGAGATCGGCAGCGTGAAGATCGCCGCAACCCCGGCCAGCATCAGGATGATGGCGATCACCCACGCGAAGATCGGGCGATCGATAAAAAACTTTGCCATGAAACAGGCTCCCTGTTATTGCGCGCTCGAAGCAGCGGCAGCACTCGCCGGCGCAGCGCCCGATGCGGCAGCACCGGAAGCGGCAGCGGCGCCGGAACCGGCGGCAGCCGGCGCAGCGGACGCGGCAG
>NZ_JAAGPG010000307.1:0-9690 GCF_017104665.1 Burkholderia sp. Se-20378
TCTTCGCGCAGCAGGTCGCCGTCGCGGGCCTTCAACGCATCCGGCGCACTCGTGCGGCCGGACGGTCGCGCGATCAGCGTGATCCGCGCGCCCATCCCGGCAAGCATCCAGCCCGCGAGCGGGCCGGGGCCGAGCCCCTCGAATTCGACGATATGGATGCCGGAAAGCGGCGTGTTCAATGGCATGGCGACCTCATGGGGATGCAATCGAAGCGAACGGACGAGCCGTCACGCGAAAAGGGAATGTCCGTCGGATTCACGTATTCTGACGCGCTTTCGCGCCGCGAAGGCAATCGGTGCGACCTGCGGAAATGGCGGGCGAAACGACACGGCGAAGGGCACGCGGACGGGCATGCAAAAAGGCCGGCGCAAGCGCGCCGGCCTCTGCCGTCAGGGTATGACCCAGGACTGCCCCTGATACACCCGGGCCGCCGTCGACACGCCGGAGAGATCGATCTCGACGTAGCGGCTGCTTACCCGTTCGATCGCGGGCGGGTTACGGCGTCTTCCATTGACCGCCTTCGTAGACTCGCCCCGTCGAATTCGTTCTCGTCAGGTCGATTTCGATGCTCCGCGATCGCGACTTCGCGAAGATCGTCGAGGTCTGGATGTTCTGCTCGAACCACACCAGCACCTTCTCGATCGGCGTGAACGACGCGTCACCCGACACCATCACGTCGGGCGCCACGTAGATCGGCGTGCTGACGGCCTCGCCGTCGATACCGGTGCTCAGTTGGCAGATGCCGGGATGGATGTCGCCGTAGTCGTTCTCCATGTTGATCGCGGTCGGATCGCCGCCCGTCGACGGCGTCCCGAACTGGCCGAACTTGTCGAGGGTGATGATCTCCCCGACGCCGATCGAGACCTTCTTGGTCGACGCCTTGACCGAGATGCCGTCCTGGTAGCGGTTGGTCCCGAAGATCTGGTAGATCGGCGTCCACGAGAACTCGTTGTCCTCGAGGTATTCGAACGACGCGCGCCACACGATGTTGTAATCGGCGTCGCCGACCTTCTTCGCGAAGCACAGGTTGTAGCCGGCCTGCTTGAGCGTCGCGAAATCCTTCTTGCCGATCCCGATGTCGACGGTCTTGGTAGCGGCTGCCAGCACGTTCTGGAACGACTGGACGAGCGCACCGTACTCCTCGACCTGGAACAACTGCGCCTGCACCTCGAACTCGGCCACGTTTCCGGTCGGGCTGAGGCTCTTGCACACGACCTTCTGCCCCTGGTCGACATGCGTACCCTGGTAGATGTAATACGTGTTTTCGGTTCGGAGGTTGTCCTTGTTCACGCCGGTCACGGAGAACTTCTCGCCGGCCTTTTTCTTCAGCTCTCCGTTGCCTTCCGTAATCACGTCCCAACTGACACCGACTTTCGGCCAACGACAAACTTTCAGGATGCTCATTTTCTGGTCCCTCGAATAGCTCGCTGAGAATGGACTGCTTGCGCACGGCGAGCATCGCACGCAAAACGGCAAATCCGTGTTTATAGGTAAATTGCACAATTTCGAATTTGAAAACTATTCACAACTCAATTCATGAATTCGAATATTCAGTGCATGGAGCCAGATTAAGATTCAGCCGACGAATTGGCCATGCCACATTTCGCGTATTGACCGGCAATCAACGCCACCAGTTGACGCGTCGATTCGCAGCGGCATTTATCGAGTAAATGCTCGCGATGCTTGTCGACGGTGCGGGGGCTGATCTGAAGCAGGCGCGCGATCTGCTTGCTGCCGTGCCCCTGGCACAGCAGCCGCAGCACGCGGGATTCGGCCGGACTCAGGCGGATGCCGCCCAGGTCGATTTGATCCGGCCACACGAGGTCGTCGGGAAGCGCGCGACCCGGCAACGCAATGACGGATTGAACGCCGGTCTTCTGCTTGACGCGGCTCGCATGGCGGCGCGCGGTATCGAGCCCGATATCGAGATGAGCGGCGATGGCCTTGTTGCTGAACCCGCGACACAGTAGATCCAGAACTTCTTTCTCTCGCGGCGTGAGAGCAGGATCCGAATCCATCGGCCCGGTCGTGTCATTTTCGCCGCCGGGTAGGGATGGTCAGTTGAATGCGGTGCTGTCGGCTGCGCTATTTATGGTCGAAATTTCCGACAGGAGCGTCGCTTATACCACACCCCAACGCACCTGATTAATGCGCACGTCGATACAAATCAACACATCGAATAAAACGCTGAAACTGCACATGCACCGAATCACGAACCGGAATCGTTTTCCACAATCAATATGTTTTTATTTTTCGCACATGCGCAGCCGGAATTTTCTTTCGTATTGAAGCGTTGCAGAATGCCGCCGCGCGGCGCACGTCTCGCTCAATCCACCCGCGTACGGATCAAACGTTGGCGCCCGTACGATCCGATGACCGCATGCGAACTCGAAATCGGGATCAGGAACGTCGACGACGCGTGTGGACAGGATGCCTGGGTGGCAGGTCGAAGGCCGCGCGAACGCGAAGCCGTGGGGCGTGCGGAATCAGCGGAGTGAGCACGTCGCGCGTATCGATCGCGACGCAAGGCCATGCCGCGCGGCAAGTGGCCGCTGAACACGATATCGAATGCGACGAGCGCGTTGCGCGCGTCGTCGCATCACCGGCGGACCGCCCGCTTCGCCAGTCGTGAAACCGGCGAAGCGGGAAACCCGCCTGCCGCGCACGCCCGCATCGGGGCGCCGCGGCAACGCTCAGAACGCGTCGCCCGGCACGCGCACCCAGCCTTCCATCAGCACACGCGCACTGCGGCTCATGATCGCCTTGGTGACGGTCCATTCGCCGTTCTCGAGCTGCGCTTCCGCGCCGACGCGCAGCGTGCCCGACGGATGCCCGAAGCGCACCGCGTTGCGTTCGCCGCCGCCCGCCGCCAGGTTGACGAGCGTGCCGGGGATCGCCGCGGCCGTGCCGATCGCGACCGCCGCCGTGCCCATCATCGCGTGGTGCAGCTTTCCCATCGACATCGCGCGCACCAGCAGGTCGACGTCACCCGCGTTCACGCGCTTGCCGCTCGATGCGACGTAATCGGCCGGCTTCGCGACGAACGCGATCTTCGGCGTGTGCTGCCGCGTCGCGATTTCATCGAGCGTGTCGATCAGGCCCATGCGCAGCGCGCCGTGCGCACGAATCGTCTCGAACTTCTCGAGCGCCTTCGCATCGCCGTTGATCGCGTCCTGCAGCTCGGTGCCCGTATAGCCGATCGCTTCCGCTTCGACGAAGATCGTCGGAATGCCCGCGTTGATCATCGTCGCCTTCAGCGTACCGACGCCCGGCACCGCGAGATCGTCGACGAGGTTGCCGGTCGGGAACATCGACCCGCCCGCGCCTTCTTCCTCGGCGGCCGGGTCCATGAACTCGAGCTGCACTTCGGCGGCCGGGAACGTGACGCCGTCCAGTTCGAAGTCGCCCGTCTCCTGCACCGCGCCGTTCGTCACCGGCACATGCGCGACGATCGTCTTGCCGATGTTCGCCTGCCAGATCCGCACGGTCGCGACGCCGTCGCGCGGCACGCGCGCCGGATCGACGAGCCCGCCGCTGATCGCGAACGGGCCGACCGCCGCCGACAGGTTGCCGCAGTTGCCGGTCCAGTCGACGAACGCCTTGTCGATCGAAACCTGACCGAACAGGTAGTCGACGTCGTGGCCGGGCCGCGTGCTCTTCGACACGATCACCGTCTTGCTGGTGGACGACGTCGCGCCGCCCATCCCGTCGATCTGCTTGCCGTACGGATCGGGGCTGCCGATCACGCGCAGCAGCAGCGCGTCACGCGCGGCGCCCGGCGCCTGCGCGGCGTCCGGCAGGTCCTGCAGCCGGAAGAACACGCCCTTGCTGGTGCCGCCGCGGATATAGGTCGCGGGAATCCTGATTTGAGGAGTGTGAGCCATGTGTGCGTTATCCCTGTGTGACTCGATCAAGCCGCCTGCGACGATTCGAGGAAGTCCTGCGCGAAGCGCTGCAGCACGCCGCCTGCTTCGTAGATCGACACTTCCTCGGCCGTATCGAGCCGGCACGTCATCGGCACCTCGACGCGCTCGCCGTTCTTGCGGTGAATCACGAGCGTCAGGTCGGCGCGCGGCGTGCGCTCGCCGATCACGTCGAAGGTCTCGGTGCCGTCGATGCCGAGCGTCGTCCGGTTCGTGCCCGGCTTGAACTCGAGCGGCAGCACGCCCATCCCGATCAGGTTCGTGCGGTGGATCCGCTCGAAGCCTTCGGCGGCGATCGCCTCGACGCCCGCGAGCCGCACGCCCTTCGCCGCCCAGTCGCGCGACGAGCCCTGGCCGTAGTCGGCGCCGGCCACGACGATCAGCGGCTGCTTGCGATTCATGTACGTCTCGATCGCTTCCCACATCCGCATGACCTTGCCTTCCGGCTCGACGCGCGCGAGCGAGCCCTTCTTCACCGCGCCGTCGACGATCGCCATCTCGTTGATCAGCGTCGGGTTCGCGAAGGTTGCACGCTGCGCGGTCAGGTGGTCTCCCCGGTGCGTCGCGTACGAGTTGAAGTCTTCTTCCGGCAGGCCCATCTTCGCGAGGTATTCGCCGGCTGCGCTGTTCAGCAGGATCGCGTTCGACGGCGACAGGTGGTCGGTCGTGATGTTGTCGCCGAGCACCGCGAGCGGGCGCATCCCCTGCAGCGTGCGCTCGCCGGCCAGCGCGCCTTCCCAGTACGGCGGACGGCGGATGTACGTGCTCTGCGCGCGCCAGTCGTACAGCGGCGCCGCGCGCTCGCCCGCATCGGCGCTACGCGCGAACATCGGCTCGTAGACCTTGCGGAACTGCTCGGGCTTCACGCTCGATGCGACGATCGCATCGATCTCCTCGTCGGTCGGCCAGATGTCCTTCAGCGTGACGGGCTTGCCGTCCTGGTCGTGGCCGAGCACGTCCTTCTCGATGTCGAAGCGGATCGTGCCGGCGATCGCATACGCGACCACCAGCGGCGGCGACGCGAGGAACGCCTGCTTCGCATACGGGTGGATGCGGCCGTCGAAGTTGCGGTTACCGGACAGCACGGCCGTCGCGTACAGGTCGCGATCGACGATCTCCTGCTGGATCTTCGGATCGAGCGCGCCCGACATCCCGTTGCAGGTCGTGCACGCGAACGCGACGATGCCGAACCCGAGCTTCTCGAGTTCGGGCAGCAGGTTCGCTTCTTCCAGGTACAGCTCGACCGCCTTCGAGCCGGGCGCGAGCGAGCTCTTTACCCACGGCTTGCGCGTGAGGCCGCGCGCGTTCGCGTTGCGTGCGAGCAGCGCCGCTGCGATCACGTTGCGCGGGTTGCTGGTGTTCGTGCAGCTCGTGATCGCAGCGATGATCACCGCGCCGTCGGGCATCTCGCCCGCCTTCTCTTCCCACTGGCCGGCGATCCCGCGCGCGGCAAGATCGGACGTCGGCAGCCGCTTGTGCGGGTTCGACGGGCCGGCCATGTTGCGCACGACGCTCGACAGGTCGAACGTCAGCGTGCGCTCGTATTGCGCGTTGTCCAGCGTATCGGCCCACAGGCCCGCCACCTTCGCGTAGGTCTCGACGAGCTTCACCTGCTCGTCGCTGCGGCCGGTGAGGCGCAGGTAGTCGGTCGTCTGGCCATCGATGAAGAACATCGCGGCCGTCGCGCCGTATTCGGGCGCCATGTTCGAGATCGTCGCGCGATCGCCGAGCGTGAGGCTCG
Source organism: Burkholderia sp. Se-20378 (assembly GCF_017104665.1). Taxonomy (NCBI): domain Bacteria; kingdom Pseudomonadati; phylum Pseudomonadota; class Betaproteobacteria; order Burkholderiales; family Burkholderiaceae; genus Burkholderia; species Burkholderia sp. Se-20378. Next base: position 5,665 of record NZ_JAAGPG010000307.1, read on the forward strand.
CCGCGCCTTCGCCGCGGAATTCCAGGTACGCGCCGACCACCTTTTCCTTGCGCAGGAACTCGGTCAGTGCGAGCACGACGTCGGTCGCGGTGATGCCGGGCTGGCGCTTGCCGGTCAGCTCGACGCCGACGATGTCGGGCAGGCGCATCCACGATGCGCGGCCGAGCATCACGTTCTCCGCTTCGAGGCCGCCGACGCCGATCGCGATCACGCCGAGCGCGTCGACGTGCGGCGTGTGGCTGTCGGTGCCGACGCAGGTGTCCGGATACGCGACGCCGTCTTGCGCCTGGATCACCGGCGACATCTTCTCGAGGTTGATCTGGTGCATGATGCCGTTGCCCGGCGGGATCACGTCGACGTTCTCGAACGCCTTCTTCGTCCACTCGATGAAGTGGAAGCGATCCTCGTTGCGGCGATCCTCGATCGCGCGGTTCTTCGCGAACGCGTCCGGATCGAAGCCGCCGCATTCGACGGCGAGCGAGTGGTCGACGATCAGCTGCACGGGCACGACCGGGTTCACCTTGGCCGGGTCGCCGCCGCCGTCGGCGATCGCGTCGCGCAGGCCGGCGAGATCGACGAGCGCGGTCTGCCCGAGGATGTCGTGGCACACGACGCGCGCCGGGAACCACGGGAAATCACGTTCGCGCTTGCGCTCGATGATCTGCTTCAGCGAATCGGCAAGGATCGCCGGATCACAGCGACGCACGAGGTTTTCGGCGAGCACGCGCGACGTATACGGCAGCGTGTCGTAGGCGCCGGGCGCGATCGCTTCGACCGCGGCGCGCGCGTCGAAATAGTCCAGCGACGTGCCGGGCAGGGGTTTGCGGTTGGCGGTATTCATGGTGTGGGGCACTCGGGTATGGCGTCCGGCGCACGCCGGCCCCCGTCACGCGGGAGGCCGGTGTGCACGGTGGGCGATCAGCGCTTTTCGATCGGTACGAACTGCAGGTCTTCCGGACCGGTGTAGTTCGCGCTCGGGCGGATGATCTTGTTGTCGATGCGCTGCTCCATGATGTGCGCGCTCCAGCCGGACGTGCGCGAGATCACGAACAGCGGCGTGAACATCGCGGTCGGCACGCCCATCATGTGATACGACACCGCGCTGAACCAGTCGAGGTTCGGGAACATCTTCTTCGCGTCCCACATCACCGATTCGAGGCGCTCGGCGATGTTGTACAGCTTCAGGTCGCCCGCTTCCTTCGACAGCTTGTGCGCGACGCCCTTGATCACCTTGTTGCGCGGATCGGAGATCGTGTAGACCGGGTGGCCGAAGCCGATCACGACTTCCTTGTTCTCGACGCGGCGGCGGATGTCGGCTTCGGCGTCGTCCGGCGAGCTGTAGCGGCTCTGGATTTCATACGCGACTTCGTTCGCGCCGCCATGCTTCGGCCCGCGCAGCGCGCCGATCGCGCCGGTGATCGCCGAGTAGATGTCCGAGCCCGTGCCCGCGATCACGCGGCCGGTGAACGTCGACGCGTTGAATTCGTGCTCCGCGTACAGGATCAGCGACGTGTGCATCGCCTCGACCCACGACTTCGACGGCGTCTTGCCGTGCAGCAGGTGCAGGAAGTGGCCGCCGATCGAGTCGTCGTCGGTTTCCGTTTCGATGCGCTTGCCGTTGTGCGAGAAGTGATACCAGTACAGCAGCATCGAGCCGAGCGATGCCATCAGGCGGTCGGCGATGTCGCGCGCGCCCGGCAGGTTGTGGTCGTCCTTCTCCGGCAGCACGGTGCCGAGCACCGACACGCCCGTGCGCATCACGTCCATCGGGTGCGCGGACGCCGGGATCTGCTCGAGCGCCGCCTTCAGCGCGTTCGGCAGGCCGCGCAGTGCGCGCAGCTTCGTCTTGTATGCGGCCAGTTCGGTCAGGTTCGGCAGCGTGCCGTGCACGAGCAGGTGTGCGATTTCCTCGAATTCGCACGACTCGGCGACATCGAGAATGTCGTAGCCGCGATAGTGCAGGTCGTTGCCGGTCTTGCCGACCGTGCACAGCGCCGTGTTGCCGGCCGTCACGCCCGACAGCGCCACCGACTTCTTCGGCTTGAATGCGCCTGCGGCGGCCGGTGCTGCTGCGTCTTTCGTCTCGCTCATGTTTCCGTTCTCCAATGTGTATCGGGGGTATCAGCGGTCGGCCGGACTTGGCGCTTTAGCGCTTAGTCCGGCCCCATGCTTCGCGGTCGGCCGGACTTGGCGCTTCAGCGCTTAGTGCGGCCCCATGCAAAGCTGTCGGCCGGACTTGGCGCTTCAACGCCTGGTGCGGCCCCATGCAAGGCGCGCCGGGATCGAATCCCGGCGCGTGGGCGCGTTACTTCTTGCCCTGCGCGAACAGCTCGTCGAGCTTGCGCTCGTATTCGTGATAGCCGAGGAAGTCGTACAGCTCGGCGCGCGTCTGCATCGTCGGCACGGCCGCCTTCTGCGTGCCGTCGCGGCGCAGCGTCTCGTAGAAGTTCAGCGCGGCCTTGTTCATCGCGCGATACGCGCCGCAGCAGTACAGCGCGATGTCGACGTTCGCCTCGCGCAGCTCGTCGAGCGTGAACAGCGGCGTCGAGCCGAATTCGGTCAGGTTCGCGAGGATCGGCACCTTCACGGCTGCCTTGAAGCGGCGGTAGTCGTCGAGCGACTTCATCGCTTCCGGGAAGATCATGTCCGCGCCGGCTTCGACGTAGGCCACCGCGCGCTCGATCGCCGAGTCGATCCCTTCGGCCGCGGCGGCGTCGGTGCGCGCCATGATCACGAACTGGTCGTCGGTACGCGCATCGACCGCCGCCTTGACGCGATCGACCATTTCTTCGACCGGCACGACTTCCTTGCCCGGACGGTGGCCGCAGCGCTTCTGGCCGACCTGGTCTTCCAGGTGCACGGCCGCGACGCCTGCCTTGATGAACGAGCGCACCGTGCGCGCGATGTTGAACGCGCCACCCCAGCCCGTATCGATGTCGACCAGCAGCGGCAGGTCGGTCGCATTGGTGATCCGGTTCGCGTCGATCAGCACGTCTTCCATCGTGCTGATGCCGAGGTCGGGGATCCCGAGCGAGTTCGCGGCGACGCCGCCACCCGACAGGTACACGGCCTTGAAGCCGACGGCCTGCGCCATCTTGGCTGCGTAGGCGGTGATCGCGCCGACGACCTGCAGCGGCTGCTCCGCCGCGACTGCCGCGCGGAATTTCGCGCCGGCGCTCTGAAGATGCGTATTGCTCATGAACGGCCTCCTGAAGGAACGACCGTTAACAGCAAGGACCGGGCCAGCTCGCACAACGTCGCTAACCCACTGATTCTTAAGCACCTGGTACGGGCGAGGCAGCGCCCAATGATTTCAATTTGGCAATTTCATGTTTCAAAAATGAAATCGCACGCGCATAATCGACCGCCATGGACCTCTCCTCGACCAAGCCCGTCGGCCCGGCCGATCGCGCGGTGCGCCCGCGCATCTGGGCGATGGGCATCAGCCGCCTGCGCGATCTCTTTCGCGAGATCGCCGGCGAATTCGACGAACGCGCCGACGTGCGCATCGTCACGCGCGCCTATGAGGATGCGCTCAGCGCGATCGCCGAGGCCGGCACCGCGCGGCCCGACGTGATCGTCGCGGCCGGCTCGAACGGCGGCTTCCTGAAAACGCGTGCGCAGGTGCCGGTGGTGGTCGTGTCGCCGACCGGCTTCGACGTGATGCAGGCGCTCGCGCGCGCACGGCGCGACGCATCGCGGATCGCGCTCGTCAGCGCCGGGGAAACGCCGCCCGAAGTGCGCCGCTTCGTCGCCGCGTACGGCCTCGACGTGCAGTTTGCGTCATATCAGTCTGCACAGGAAGCGGAAGCCTGCGTGCACGAGCTGCGCGACCGCGGCATCGAGACGATCGTCGGCCCCGGCCTCGTCACCGATCTCGCGGCCAGCGCCGGCATGGGCGCGGTGTTCCTGTATTCGCACGCATCGGTACGCAAGGCCGTCGATACTGCGCTCGAAGTCGCGTATGCGACGCATGCCGAAGCATTCCGCCGCCAGCGGCTCGACAACCTGCTCCAGCACTTGCGC
>NZ_JAAGPG010000308.1:0-234 GCF_017104665.1 Burkholderia sp. Se-20378
TAAAAAAAAAAAAAAAACAAATATCACATTAATTCCTATATATCATTAAAACAACACCCACACCATCACATACCACCCAACTGTGCCTCAATTCGTCCTCCCATACATCCACTCCCCTGCACCACTCTACACCACACCCAACATTCCCGACCCCCAACATAGACCTTATATACTCCGCTACCACCCCACAACCTCATCACTACATCTATCAAGTACGATCACATACCACTCATA
>NZ_JAAGPG010000309.1:0-9752 GCF_017104665.1 Burkholderia sp. Se-20378
GTGCGCCCGTGCCCCGCGGGATCTACCCGCCTGCGCCCCCTCTTCCCCGCCACGCCGCGCTCCCGCTCCTCGCCGGGCCCCAGCGCGGCAACCTCGCGACGGTCACCGGCGCGGCCGGCAACCGCGTGCTCGGCGCGCTCTATCCGCGCTGACGCCGCGCCTGCCGCATGGTGGGCGCGCATCGCCATTGCGAACGGGCATAAAAAACGGGGCATGGAGCCCCGTTTTCATTCCGGCGAACCGGATCGGATCTGCCGTGTGCTCAGACCGAGAACGACGAGCCGCACCCGCAGGTGGTGCTCGCGTTCGGGTTCTTGATCACGAACTGGGCGCCGTTGAGGTCGTCCTTGTAGTCGATCTCGGCGCCGACCAGGTACTGGTAGCTCATCGAGTCGATCAGGAGCTGGACGCCGTTCTTGTTCATCACGGTGTCGTCCTCGTTGACTTCCTCGTCGAACGTGAAGCCATACTGGAAGCCGGAGCAGCCGCCACCCTGCACGAACACGCGCAGCTTCAGGTCGGGATTGCCCTCTTCGTCGATCAGTTGCTTGACCTTGTCGGCTGCGGCGTCGGTGAAGACGAACGGAACCGGCATTTCGGCCGTCGTTGCTGCGGATTCGGTAACAGCGTTCATTGCGAACTCTCCAAAAAGCTTTAGCCGCTATTGTAGGGCCGATCAGAAGATCGTGCTGAAGTCCATGAAATCAATAGGTTCTTGTCGATTTCATCAAACACGCCCGCGCGGGTCGCGGCAGCACGCGTCTGGAAACGGACATAAAAAAACCGCCAGCGCGAACACTGGCGGTTTTTCCGGCGGACGCCGCCCGGGAGCGGCGAGGCCATGAAGCAGAATTAACGCTTCGAGAACTGCTTTGCGCGACGTGCCTTGCGCAGACCAACCTTCTTACGCTCGACTTCACGTGCATCGCGCGTGACGAAGCCTGCGCTCGACAGCGACGGCTTCAGCGTCGCATCGTAGTCGATCAGTGCACGGGTGATACCGTGGCGCACTGCACCTGCCTGACCCGTTTCGCCGCCGCCGTTGACGTTGACCTTGATGTCGAACGTCTGGCCGTGGTTCGTGAGTTCCAGCGGTTGACGCACGATCATCAGCGACGTTTCGCGCGAGAAGTAGTCAGCGATGGGCTTGCCGTTGACGATGATGTCGCCCTTGCCAGCCTTGATGAAGACACGTGCGACTGCGCTCTTGCGGCGGCCCGTACCGTAGTTCCAGTTACCGATCATGTGGGCTCCCCTTAGATCTCGAGCGCCTTCGGCTGTTGAGCCGAATGCGGATGCGTAGCTTCAGCGTAGACCTTCAGCTTCTTGATCATCGCGTAGCCGAGCGGGCCCTTCGGCAGCATGCCCTTGACCGCCTTCTCGAGCGCGCGGCCCGGGAAGCGTTCTTGCATCTTGCCGAACGTCGTTTCATAGATACCGCCCGGGTAACCCGAGTGACGGTAGTACTTCTTGTCCAGAGTCTTGTTGCCCGTGACCTTCAACTTGCTTGCGTTGATGATGATGATGAAATCACCAGTGTCGACGTGCGGGGTGAACTCAGGCTTGTGCTTGCCGCGCAGACGGCGTGCCACTTCGCTGGCAACACGGCCGAGAACCTTATCCGTCGCGTCAATCACGTACCATTCGCGCGTCACCTCATGGGCTTTTGCGGAAAACGTCTTCATGATCGATCCAAAAAAATTGCTTTGCCCGATGTGTTCTTCCTGCTTGTCTGTGTGCGCTTCGAGGCGCGGTGCAGGCTCTCCCTGTTCTTTTTCCGTGGGCATGAATGCGGAAAAGCCCTGAATTATAAAGGAAATACGGCAACGCGGTCAAAGGGAATCCACATCCCGTGTCCACGGCGGCCGAAATGGGCCAAAATCCGTTCGTGCCCCGACAAGCCAGGCGAACCGAGCGCCCGGGGAGGCACCCATCGACGCGCGGCACATGACCATCCCGCGCCAGACCGGCCGAATCTGGAAAACAACAAACAAGCATGATGAATCAACGACTTACGCCCTTCCTCGCGGCCGCGCTGCTGGCCGCCGCGGCGCCCGCAGTCGCCGCCCGCGCCGACTGCGAAGCCAAGCTCGACGCACTCGATACACGCATTGCCGAAGCCCGCGCCGCCCACGCCGAGGATCGCGTCGCCCGCCTGCGCGCGGTACGCGAACGCGTCCGTCACTTCTGCGCACGCGGGCACGGCCATGCGTCGGCCGTCCACGCGCCGGCACCTGACGCACGCTCGCCTGGCACGTTGCCCGGCGCGACATCGCAGCCGGCCGCCAAGCAACCGGTGTAACGATGCCGGGGCGCGCAAGCCGCGCGCCGATGTTTGCATGGGACGAAAAAAAGCCCGAACGGCTGGTTCGGGCTTAATCCACCATAGGAGGAGGGTGGAGGAGACATTCGGAGGTTGCCGCAGCGCGACAACCAATGAGGATCATTATACGAACGCGTCGCCGACTCCACAAGAAAATTTGCATTACGAAATCAAACACCATAATGCGGAATTTCTTGAAACTCGTTTGAAAAATTTATTTTCCCTTTAAAATCAATCACCTGACACGGTGATACAGGGTCAGAAACTACCCTCTTCTAGAGCAAAACCCCTAAATTCGAGCGGGAATTGGCCGTCCGGCGCGTCGCTCGTGCGGCGCCTGCATTGCGCGTCGTGCAGCGCATCAGCCGACCGTTGCGCAGCGGGCTACAATGCCGGATCGAATCCGAATCAGGCAACGCTGGAGTGCAAGCATGGAATGCAAAGTAAGCTGGATGGGCCAGGACGGCATGGCGTTTTCCGCCGAGACCGGCAGCGGCCACCTCGTCACGATGGATGGCGCGCCCGAAGGCGGCGGCCACAACCTCGCGCCGCGCCCGATGGAAATGGTGCTGCTCGGCACCGGCGGCTGCACGGCCTATGACGTCGTGCTGATCCTGAAGAAAAGCCGCCAGGAAGTCAGCGGCTGCTCGGTCACGCTGAAGGCCGAGCGCGCGAGCGAAGATCCGAAGGTATTCACGAAGGTGCACTTCCACTTCACCGTCACCGGGCGCAACCTGAACCCGTCCACGGTCGAACGCGCGATCAACCTGTCGCACGACAAGTATTGCTCCGCGTCGATCATGATCGCGAAGACGGCCGAACTCACGCATTCGTTCGACATCGTCGCCGCCTGAACGCACGGCGAGCGCACATGAAAAAAGGGCCGGCGCTCCGTGGGGAGACGCCGGCCCTTTCGCATTCGAACGGCAAAGCAGGCCGATAAGCCGGATTCTGTGCACGCTGCGCGCCGAAGCACGCAACGCGTGGCAGCCATTCCTCTAGGCGCGCCATTGCTGACGCGCTCAAGCTTCCTACCCGCAGACGAGACGGGGGCCCCGTCCTGCATCCGAAAATGCGCGCCTGCCTACTTGGAATTGCTCCGGGTGGAGGTTACCGTGCCGGCGAACGTCGCCGTCGCCGCGGTGCGCTCTTACCGCACCGTTTCACCCTTACCTGATCCCGGCTTGCGCCGGGCCATCGGCGGTTTGCTTTCTGTTGCCCTGTTCCGCGTGTCGCCACGGATGGCCGTTAGCCATCACCCTGCCCTGTGGAGTCCGGACTTTCCTCGCCCCCGCGCGCCCGAAGGCGGCGAGGCCGCGACTGCCTGGCCTGCTTTGCGACGCGCATTCTAGCACCGAGCGCTGCCGGCCGTGTGGCCGGGCTCGCGCGGCGGCGCGAAGGTCACGCCAGTTTCCAGCCGATCGTCTCGCCGCCGCGCAGCGGCACGACGGGCGTATCGCCCGCGAAGATCTCGCGCGGCAGCTCCCACGCCTCGCGACGCAGCGTGACCGTCTCGGCGCTGCGCGGCAGCCCGTAGAAATCGGCGCCGAAGAAGCTCGCGAAGCCTTCCAGCTTGTCGAGCGCGCCGGCCGTGTCGAACGCTTCCGCATACAGTTCGAGCGCGTGCAGCGCCGTGTAGCAGCCCGCGCAGCCGCACGCGGTTTCCTTCGCGTCGCGCGCATGCGGCGCGCTGTCGGTACCGAGGAAGAAGCGCGGGTTGCCCGACGTCGCGGCCTCGACCAGCGCGACGCGATGCGTCTCGCGCTTCAGCACCGGCAGGCAGTAGTAATGCGGGCGAATCCCGCCGACGAACAGCGCATTGCGGTTGTACAGCAGGTGATGCGCGGTGATCGTCGCGCCGAGCAGGCCGGGCGCCGCATCGGCGTCGCGCACGTAGTCGGCCGCGTCCTTCGTCGTGATGTGTTCGAACACGACCTTCAGGCCCGGGAAATCGCGGCGCAGCGGCGTCATCACGCGGTCGATGAAGACCTTCTCGCGGTCGAACAGGTCGATCGATGCATCGGTCACTTCGCCGTGCACGAGCAGCGGCATGCCGGTTTCCTGCATCGCCTCGAGCGTCTTCGCGCATTTCGCGAGATCGGTGACGCCGTGGTCGGAATTCGTCGTCGCGCCGGCCGGATACAGCTTCACGCCGTGCACGAAGCCGCTTTCGCGCGCGCGGCGGATCTCGTCGGGCGGCGTGTTGTCGGTCAGGTACAGCGTCATCAGCGGTTCGAACGTCATCCCGGCCGGCAGCGCGGCGAGGATGCGCTCGCGATAGGCCTGCGCCTGCGCGGTGGTCGTCACCGGCGGCTTCAGGTTCGGCATGACGATGGCGCGGCCGAACTGGCGTGCGGTGTGCGGCAGCACGGCGGCCAGCATGTCGCCGTCTCGCAGGTGCAGGTGCCAGTCGTCGGGACGGGCGAGCGAGAGCGTCGCCGGGGAAGAAGCGTTCGAGGCAGTCATAGGAGGCGTCGTGAGGAACGGGCTGGCCGTCGGCGGGGCCGGAACACGCGTGCCGCGGGCCGACTGACGGCAAACCGCAACACGGGGCCTTTGGCCAGCGGAATCCGCTTTTTACCGCTCAGGGCTCGGTGATATGCTAGAAGCCGCATTGTACCGGGGTTCGCCCGGTTCGTTACCCCCCGCCTCAGCCTGCTGCCCCAAGTAAAATGTGCCAACTCTTAGGAATGAACTGCGCCGCGCCGACGGACGTCACATTCTCCTTCACAGGTTTCGCGGCCCGGGGCGGGCTCACCGATCACCATGCCGACGGCTGGGGCATCGCGTTCTTCGAAGATAAGGCCTGCCGCCTGTTCATCGATCACCAGGCCTCGGCCACGTCGCCGATCGCCGAAATGGTGAAGCGCTACCCGATCAAGTCCAAGAACACGATCGCGCACATCCGCAAGGCGACGCAAGGCCACATCCTGCTCGAGAACAGCCATCCGTTCATGCGCGAGCTGTGGGGCCGGCACTGGATCTTCGCGCACAATGGCGACCTGCAGGACTACGCGCCGGACATGGACGGCAGCGTCTACCATCCGGTCGGCACGACCGACAGCGAACAGGCATTCTGCGTGCTGATGCAGGGGCTGCGCGAAGCGTTTCCCGGCGCGCAGCCGCCGTTGCCCGAACTGTTCGAGCGCGTCGGCGAGCTGACGCGCGGCATCACCGATCACGGCGTATTCAACTTCCTGATGTCGAACGGCCAGGCGCTGTTCGCGCATTGCTCGACGCGGCTGCACTACCTCGTGCGGCGCTGGCCGTTCTCGACCGCGCACCTCGTCGACGAAGACCTGTCGATCGACTTCGCGAAATACACGACGCCCGAGGATCGCGTCGCGGTGATCGCGACGCAGCCGCTCACCGACAACGAAGTCTGGACCGCGTTCGAGCCGGGCGAGCTGATCATGTTCCAGTGCGGCGACGTCGCTGCACGGATGCGGATCCCGGTGCCGGAGCGCGTGCTCGAGAAGCTGCGCAATCCGGCGCTCGACGCGTCGGCATCGGCGCCGCGCGACGCACGCGAGGCGCTCGCCACAGCCGCCGAAGTCGATTCCGACGACGCAATCGACTTCTGAGCCCGGCGCGCCAGCGCCCTCTTCCCTTCATCGTTTCGCCACGGCGCGGCAAGTCGAAGGCTCGCCGCATCCGGTCGCGGCGGTGGCTTCGTGCGCGGGCGATACGGTAACGTTCACCGTCGGACCCAATCGCCCATCCGAGCACCGAATCCGCTTCATCCGGGCCCCCATCCAGTATCTCGAAGCGACGCCGCGCCATATTTTCCCGATTTGATTTATTTTCAAACGGAAATAAATCAAAAGACCCAAACAAAATCGGATGCCCGGCCGATACATAATCCGGAATCCACATTTTAACTCACCAAGCCGGCGCAAACCGTACGCCACCTCACCGATCCAGCAATCGCGGACTCATATCGCTCAAACCCACCAAATCCTTACCCACCAAGGCTTTCAGTTCGATTCATCACACAATCAAAATATATCCAATGAAAACGGCATGATTGCCGCATTTGTTAGCTTCCCGACAATCCATCACCCGCACGATCAATAGACTCCGCCCATCCTCGGTGTAATGAATTGCGATTGGCGGAGAAACGGCCACGGCCGCCGCACACCCATTCACGCCATTCTCCACCGCGGATTGCGATTTCACTGCGCCGCGGTGAAAACCACATCAAAAGAAGAGAGAGGGGCTTGTCGTGAATCATTCATTTCGATCGATATGGAGCGAGACCGCCGGCTGCTGGGTCGCGGTTGCGGAAACGGCACGGGCGCGCGGCAAGCGTTCGGGCAGCTCGTCCGGCACGAGCCGCCGCGCCGCGCACGCGGCAACGCACCGGACCTCGCTTCGCATCGTGGCACTCGGCGCGTTGCTGGCCGCGCTGTCGGCCGGTTCCGCGCATGCATCGACCTGCGGCGGCGGCACGGCCGTCGCGAACGGCGGCACCTGCGCACCCGGCAGTTTCAGCCCGACCGTCAATGACAACCTGGCAGGCTCCGCCACCGTCTCGGGCGGCGACACCGTCGGCGTGTCGGGCGCATGGACCGGCGCCGGCGGCGACCCGGGCTACACGCTCACGCCGATCGGCAGCACGACCATCGTGTCGGGCAACCCGAACCAGCCGCTACTGTCGCTCGGCGGCAAGACGCACAGCGTCAGCACGCCCGACTCGATCACCGGCACCCGCACGTCGGTCGCGACCTACGACTCGTCCGCGTTCTCCGCGTCGACGGCCGGCGCGACCGAGGTGCCCGTCTACCACGACGTGAACGGCGATCAGTACGTGAACACGCGCATCGGCACCGTCACCGCCACCGGCGGTACGCTCAACGTGTCGATCGGCAACGCGGCGAACGCGCCCGATGCAGCCGGCAACGCGATCTCGATGGCCGCAAAGGGGACCGACCTGACCTTCGCGGACGGCACGGGCGCCACGACCAGCACCGTCAACTGGAACTCGCGCAACCAGATCCGGTTCACCACCGGCGACTATGTTGCGGACGGCGGCGCCATCGGCAGCCGCCAGCTCGACGTACCGGCCTACGCGGGCACCTTCACCGCGTTCGACGGCAGCACGTGGAACGTCACCGACGCCGCAACGCTCGCCGCGTACAACGACTTTCTCGTGCGCTCGGTGCAAAGCGGCGCGCTCGGCTCGCAGGCCGCCTACGACAGCGCGTTCGGCCAGGCCGTCACGTTCTCGCAGCAAACCTTCCAGTATCAGAACAACGTGTCCCCGGGCGACAAGAACACGCTGCCGATCGGTTTCCTGTCGGCGATGCACGGCACGGGCGCGAACGCGACACTGCACATCGGCAAGGATGGCCAGATCGACTTCCGCGGCGTCAACACGATCGTCTCGAGCTCGGCCGTCCTCGCGGAGAACGGCGCGCACTTCATCAACGACGGGCGCCTGTCGGGCGACTTCACGCTGGTGCGCCTGCTGAGCGGTGCAAGCGGCGTCAACAACGGCGTGATCTCGTCCGGGTACGCGTCCGGCGACGACTTCGACACGAGCGGCAGCACGCCGCCGAACAACTTCGACTACCACGCGTACACCGAAGGCAACGGCGTGTTTGCGAACGGCGCGGGCACGTCGTTCGTCAACAACGGCGTGATGAACGTCGGCGCGTGGACGCTCGACGGCAACCAGCCGGACCTGCAGAACTACGCGGTCGCCGTGACCGGCGGCGCGACGGCGTCGAACGCCGGCACGATCAACGTCGGCGTCAATGCGACGACGCTCGACAGCCAGGTGATCGGCGGCCTCGTCGATGGCGGCAGCTTCACGAACGAAGCCGGCGGCACGATCTACCTCGGCCGCTCGGCGCAGTACGCGCCCGGTGGAGCGGCAAACGACGTCGCGCTCGCCGCGCACGCGTACGGCATCCTGCTCGGCAATACCGGCACCGCGAGCAACCTCGGCACGATCGTGATCGGCTCGCAGACGCAGAACGGCGCCGCGATGGCGAGCATCGGCTCGACCTCCGGCACGCTGACCAACGCAGGCACGATCGTCGTCAACGGCGCGGCGGCCGGCACGCCGCTCGCCAACGTCGGCATGCTCGCGGCCAACACGGCCGCGACCGTGACCAATACCGGCACCATCACGCTGAACGGCGTGAACGGCATCGGCATCATGGTCGTCGGCACCGGTACGCAGGCAACGTCCGCCCTGTCGAGCGGCACGATCAACGTCGCCGGCGGCCTCGATCCCGCCTCGGGCACGCGCAACTATGGCGTGTGGGCCGAAGGGCCGAGCGCCACGGCTACGCTCAACGGCGCACTCAACCTGACGGGCACCGGCGCGATCGGCGTGCATGCACGCTCGGGCGCGACGATCAACGTCGGCGCCAACGCGGTGCCGGCCTTCATGTCGGGCACCAACCAGATCGGCTTCTACGCGTACGGCGCGGGCTCGAAGATCAACGTCGCCGCGCAGCACCTCAGCGTCGACACCGACGATTCGACGCTGTTCCGCGTCGCGGGCGGCGCGGCCTACACAGGCACGTCGACGGCCGGCGCGCTGACGACCGACGTCAACGGTCAGCGCGCGCACGGCGTGCTCGCGACCGACGCCGGCACCCTGCTGTCGACCGGCAACGCGATCTACAACGTCAACGGCGCGAACGGCATCGCGATCGCGGTCGAAGGCGGCGCGCAAGGCACGATCGACGCGGGCGCGACGATCAACCTGAACGCGGCCGGTGCGATCGCCGGCGTCGTCGACGGCCAGGCGCACGACCTCGCCGGCACCAATGCCGGCGCACCGGCCGCAACGACGCTCACCAACCACGCCGCCGTCACGTCGTCGACGGCCGGCGTCACCGGCTTCGTCGCGCAGAACCTCGGCACGCTCGAGAACCGCGACACGGTGCTACTGACGGGCGCCGGCTCGACGGGCGTCGTGATCGGCACGCTCGGCAAGGTGAACAACGCGTCGACGATCCGCGTATCCGACGGCACCGGCGCGCTCGTCCAGGGCGCGTCGGCGACGCTCGCCAACGCAGGTTCGATCGAAGCCGACGACGGCATCGCGGGCGTCCACCTGACGGGCGCCGGCGCATCGGGCGCGCTGTCGGGCACCGGCACCGTGATCGCGAACGGCAGCGCCGACGGCGTGCTGATCGACTCGACCGTGACGGGCGGCGGGCTCGCGGCCGGCGCGACGTCGATCGCGGTCGGCGGCTCGGGCAAGGGGATCGACAACCAGGGGACGAACGCGACGATCGCGCTGTCCGGCACGCAGATCGGCACGACCGGCGCTGGCGCCGACGGCCTGTCGTCGACGGGGGCCGGCGCACGCATCGCGGCCGATGCGGCGACCGTCGTCAGGACCACCGGCGACAACGCGCGCGGCTTCTTCGTGTCGGGTACGGATTCGACGCTGGCGGCCAACGGC
>NZ_JAAGPG010000310.1:0-234 GCF_017104665.1 Burkholderia sp. Se-20378
TAAAAAAAAAAAAAAAAAAAAAAGAAAAACATGAATGATCACCTCAGCAATAACAAATAACGCCCGACACCTAATGCACACACGATCTGCGTACCACTCTTACCATCACCACTTTCCTGACATGCTAACCATGGAGCTGATCTAGATGACCCAACAACGTGCACGCCCGCACACGCGCAGACGCTCACCTAGCACTTGACACGAACTATCCTCGCACCTAACACACAACAACAC
>NZ_JAAGPG010000030.1:0-38850 GCF_017104665.1 Burkholderia sp. Se-20378
TGGAGTTCCGACGTGTGCTGCTCCGATCTCGACATCACGCCGGCCGGCCTGGCCGCGCGCGGCTGGACGGGCGCCGACCTGCAGACGTTCTTCGGCGTCGGCATCGCGCCGCAAGGCTCGGCGTTCGGCGAAATGTACCCGGTCGTGCACCTGAGCACGCAGTACATGACGAAGGACGACCTGCGCGCGCTGTCCGTGTACCTGCTGGGCGATACGCCGCCCGCGCCGCAACCGGTGAAGCCGGTGTCGGCCGACGCCGCGCAGCTCGCGGCCGGCCGCTCGGTGTATCTCGCGGTCTGCGCCGGCTGTCACGGCTTCAACGGTGAAGGCAAGCCGCACGTGGCGGTGCCGATGAACGGCAATTCGACGGTGCGTCAGGGCGACTCGCGCAACCTGCTGGTCGCGATGCTCGACGGCATCGGCGAGCAGAAGTTCGCCGGGTTCGAGAACCTGCAGCCGATGCCCGGTTTCGCGCACACGCTGAGCGACGACGAACTCGCACAGCTCGCGAACTACCTGCGTGCGACGTGGGGCGGCCAGCCCGCGAGCGTCACGCCGGCCGACGTGAAGGCCATGCGTTAAGTCGTGCCGCAGGGCGGGGCGTCGCGCGCGATTCAGCCGGTTTCCGGTACTCGCGCGCGACGCGTCGCCCGTTTTTTCGCGGCGGTTCTTCAGTAGCCGCTGCCACTCCCTCCGCTTCCGCTGCCTCCCGAGCTGCCACCGCCATACCGGCTCATGCCCGGTCCCTGCGCAGGGCCGCTACCCGACGACATACATCCCGCCGACAGCACGAGCACCAGCGCGGCGATCAGCGCCGCGGCCAACCTTGACGATTTCATGTCCGCCTCCTTGCCGCGCGCAGGCCGAGGGAAAGGCCGGTTCGCGTGAACCACGCGTCTGCGTGCTGACGGAACATGAAACGTTTCGGGCGGGCGGTTTATTCCATGTTTTTTGCGGATCGTGGCCCGTGACGGGGGCAGACCGGAAGCATCTTGCCGTGCCTTGGTACACTCCGGCGGCCGCCATTCCGATTACAAAAAACATGAGTGCTACCGCAGAACGTCCGCCGTCGCGTCTGTCCAATCCCGTCGTGTTCGGCTGCATGTCGTTTGCCGTCGGCGGCCCGCTGGTCGCATCGCTCGCCTGGCCGGCCGTGATGCTGATCGCGTGGTCGTTGATCGACGGTCCGTCGTGGGAGGTACTGAAAGTCAGCGCCGGCATGGTGCCGCTGATCTTCTTCGCGTCGTTCCTGTTCGGCTATTTCGTGCCGGCGGCCGTGGCGGGCGGCATCATGGGCGCAATCGGCACGCGGATCCGGCGGCGCTGGTTCGTGCTGCTGGGGATGGTCGTCGGGGCAGGCGCGATGATCGGCTTCGTCGAACTCGTGGCCTACCTGCTGAAATCCGACAAGGTCGGCGACATCAACGCGATCGCCACGCTCGATGCGATCGTGACGTCGGCCGTGATGTCGTATTGGCTGCATCGGCGGATCGAACGCCGGCGTTGAACGTGAAGCGGTGCGCGATCGGGCGCCCGCGTCGATCGCGCGCCTGCAGTGGGCGCGCCGCACGGCCGCTTGCGCGGCCAGCGGGCCGGGATGCCGTTCCTGAAGCGGATGCCGCCGTCGTGGCGCCCGCGATCAACGATAGACGAGATCGGCGCGGCGGTTCTGCGCCCACGAATCCTCGTCGTGGCCGAGCGCAACCGGTTTTTCCTTGCCGAGGCTGACCGCCTCGAGTTGCGTGGCCGGCACACCGAGCGTTTCGAGCCCGCTCATCACGGCCTGCGAGCGGCGTTGGCCGAGCGCGAGGTTGTATTCGGACGTGCCGCGTTCGTCGGTGTTGCCCTGGATCAGCACGTGCCGCGACGGATGGCTGCGCAGGTAGTCGGCGTGCGCCTGCAGCAGCGACTCGTATTCGGGCTTGACGGAATACTGGTCGAAATCGAAGTAGATGCTGCGCTTCGCGAGCGGGCTGTTCGGATTATTGAGCTCGTCGGCCGTCACCGTTGCGACGGCTTCGCTCGAGGGCGTCGGCGCCATGCCGGCATTCTCGGGCGTCTTGGCCGCGTGGTGGCAACCGGCCAGCAGTACCACGGTTACCAGGACCGCAAATCGGTTCGTTTTGCTCATCGTTCGTCTCCAGCGGTTGACTGCGTTGAACGCGTGGGGCGTGCGATCGCCACGCCCGTATCCGGCCGCAATGGCGCGAAAGGTCCGGCACTTACGACGTGAATCGTGTTCGTAAGCCGGTGGTGCGCCATATGAAAGAGTGTCGCGACCGGAACGCCCAATCTCGGCGTCGCTGCAAACAGATTAGGAAAAATGTCACAGCGTGACCAGTTTCTCCGCATTTTTTTGCGCCGACGCGACAGAGCGGGCGGCATTCTTGCCTCCGTGCGGGCGCAACCACAGTGAAAAAGGCCGCGCAGGGCGCGGCCTTTCCGGCTCGAGGCATGACGATCGGACTGTGCTGGAACGCTAGCCTTGCACGATCGGCGCAGCAACGTTGCGCTGCGCGGTGCCGTGTGGCGTCGTCAGAACTTGTGCCGCAGCCCCAGTGCGACGACGACCTGGTTGCTGTTCGCCGACGGCGTCAGCGTCCAGACGGTCGCGTTGAACGCGGGATTGCCGTTGCCGCCGCTCACGCTCTGGTAGACGCCTTCGAGATACGCATCGGTGCGCTTCGACAACGCATAGTCGGCTTGCGCCACGACCTGATTCCATTTCGGGCGCGTCTGGCCGGTGCGCGTGTCGAAGCGGCCCATCGTGTACGTGTAGGCGGCCGAGAGGCTCAACGCCCGCGTGACGACGTAGCGCCCGTCGATCGAGAAATTGTCGAACACCAGCGATTCACCCTTCAGCGGCGCGATGCTGCCGCCCTGAAGCACGCCCGTCACGCCGTCGGTGGTCGAGTGCGACCACGCGGCGCCGACCGAATGCGGCCCGAATGCATAGCGGCCAGCCACGGCCCAGATCTGCTGGTTGCCGCCGGTGATCGTCGCCGAGCCGTCGACCGTGCTGAGCGCGCCATTCGGGTTCGGCGCATTGCGGTCGCGGCTGATCTTCAGGTAGCCGGCGCCGAGCTTCAGCGGCCCGTTCGCATACGACACGCCCGCGCTCCACGCCGCGTTGTTGGCGAACTGGCCGGCCGTATTCGAGAACCCGACCATTGCGCCGAACGTCAGCCCGCGGTACGTCGGGCTCGTGTACTTCACCGCGTGGTTGATGCGAAGGTTGCGGTTCGAATCGTCGTTGTCGTACGGGTGAACGGCGAGGTTGCCGCCCCAGCCGGGGCCGGACGCGCCGAGCGGCGTCACGAAATCGAGGATCAGGTCGTACTGACGGCCGAACGTGAGCGTGCCGGCCGTTTTCGAGCTCAGGCCGATCCATGCCTGGCGGCCGAACATGTCGACGCCTTTCTGCGACAGCGCGCCGGTGGTGCCCGAGAAGCCGTTCTCGAGCGTGAAGACCGCGGCCGTCCCGCCACCCAGATCCTCGCGGCCGCGCAGCCCCCAGCGCGACGCGTTCAGTGCGCCGCTCGTCATCGCGACGGCGCCGCTGCCCGGTGAGCCGGCGCCGTGCGTGCGCTGATTGGTCGCGTAGGTGATCGACGTGTCGATCAGGCCGTACAGCGTCACACTGCTCTGTGCGTGTACACCGCCCGACGCGAGGGCGGTCAGGCAGGTGGCAATGGCGGTCCCCGCGAGTCGAGTGCTGGCGTGCTGGTTCATCTTGTAGGAATGCATAGGAGTTTTTATCGTTTTCCCGGCCCGGTGGCCGGCGGATCGAGCGGCCATTATTGGAGAACGTATGGCGGTCGATTAAGGCGTTGCACAGGAAAGGTCCTCTGCGAAATCGCGTGGAATCGCGGCGAGGAGCGTGCGGTGCGCGGGGAAGAGCGTTGCTTCGTTTGCGATGCGTGCGCGGGCGACGTCGGGTGATTCAAGCCGCCGTCACGTGATCGTCTGTCGAGCGATCGACGGCGGACAGGTTAGCGGCGGGCAACCGGCAGCGCGGTTTCAACGCCACCGCTTCGATACGCGGCACGGACGGCGATCGTCCGGGCTTCGAGCGCTTCCGGCGAGAGCCAGCGTCGTAATCGGACCGAGACGCGCGGCAACGCGGCAAGCTGATCGCGCAGGTGCATGATCGACCGACAGCCACGGAATGTCGACGTGCGCGCATCGGGGCCTGTCGCCGCATCCGCAAGCCCGGCCGTCCACTCGACGCCGCGATGGCCCCTGACTGCGTCGAGGCGCGGCAGATAGCGCGCGTCGCCCGATAACGCGATCAACAGCGCGGCCCATTGCGCGCCGCGCCAGCCGTGATCCATGTCGCGCGTGAGGTCGGCCAGCAGCGCGTCGTCCAGCACGGACAGGCTTTGCTGGCACAGGTAGTGGAAGTCGAGCGGCTGGTAGCGGACTTGCGGGTAGTCGCGCAGCACGTGCCCGAGTTCGGCGCCGGTCTCGACGGCGGCGGCGAGAAACCGTTCGGCCGGCGCGGGACGGTTCAGCTGCAGCGTCGGTACGCTCCGGTAGAGCCGGTGGATGTCGTCGGGGTGATAGTGCATCGCGAATGTCGGGGTGCTCGACCGGCGCGCGGTGCGCCGTTCAGGTTTTCTGCGGGTCGCCGGACAGCAGCGCCGTATAACGCCGCTGCATTTCTTCGGGTTCGACCGCTTCGATCGTATGCCCGATCAGCCAATCGTAACCGAACGGGTCGCGAATCTTGCCCGAACGCTCGCCGTAGAACTGATCCTGGATCGCGCGTGTCAGCTGCGCGCCGGCCGCGATCGCGGCGGCGATCGTCGCGTCGGCGTCGTCGACATGCAGGTGAAGCGACATCGGCGCCTTGCCATCCGGATCGAGGGCGAAGATATCGTATTCGGGGAACTCGTCCGAGATCATCAGCGTGCACGGCCCGAGCTGCAATTCCGCGTGGCCGATGCGTCCCGACGGCTCGACGAGACGGAATTTCTCCTGCGCGCCGAACGCCTTCGCATAGAACGCGATGGCGTCGTCCGCGCGCTTGGCGCGCAAATAGGGAAAGACTTCGTGAATCGCCATGATGCCCTCCGGTGGGTGGTGTGGGGGTCGCTCGATGCTGTCGGGCCTGGCGGGCCCGGGCTTGAGCAAGATTTGCCGGCGCGCCTGACTCGGAAACGGCGGGTACGACGCCCGGGCCGAAGCGATGAAGGGCCGCAGGGCTTCGCCAGGGCGGCAGCTGACGATCATGTCATTTACCGTGTCGTGCACGGCTGGCACGCTGATTCTACAAACGAATAGCGTGGGTGGGGGAGCGGCGGTGATGGGGCGGCGGATGCGTGACAGGTGGACTGTCGTCCGCAATCTACCGGTCGGCCATCATTGCGATTCCACAGCAGGCCGAAAGCGATCCCGATACGCACCCGGGCTCAGCCCGACCTTCTCCTTGAACAGCCGGCAGAATGAACTCGTATCGCTATACCCCACCTGGGCCGTGATCCGCTCGAGACTGAGATCGCCGGCCTCCAGCAAACCGCGCGCGGCTTCGATGCGCAGGCTCTGCAAATACCGCAAGGGCGGCTGATTCAGCGTGGCCTGGAATCGGCGGATGATCGTGCGCTCGCTCACGCCGAGGTCATGCGCCATCTCCGACATCTTCACGTCCTTCGTCATGTGTTTCTGCAGCCAATGCTGCGCGCGGTGAACCAGCGAATCGGCGTGCGTCTTGTCCGTCAGCAGCGGGAGATACGGCAATTGCTTCGTCTGGCTGACGTCGATCAGCATCGCTTTGGCGCACTGCGCGGCGATGACCGCCCCGGCGAAACGTTCGATGACATGAATCGTCTGCAGCAGGTAGGAGGCTGACGCGCCCGCGCAGATCAGTCGATCCGCTTCGGTGACGACGGGTTCCAGCTGAAGGTCGACCCGGGGAAACCGGCTGCGAAACTGGTCTGCCAGCCACCACGTGGTCGTCGCGGGCCGCCCGTCCAGGAGGCCGGTGTTGGCCAGTACGAAAGTGCCGGTGCAGTTTGCCGCCAGGTGGGCCCCCGCGTTCCATTGCGAAACCAGCCAGTCGCATGCGGCCGACTGTCGGGCCAGCAACTGGTCGAAGGCCTTGCCGCTCGCGTAGTGCGCACTGGGAATGAAAACCACGTCGAACGTGTCGCGCGGCCGGATCGGCTCCGTGTTCAGTTGCAGACCGTTGCTCGCCATGACGGGCTCCCCGGTCGGAGAGACGAACCGCCATTCGAACTGCGCATGTCCATCGCCTCTCTGGCGCCGCACGTGCGCGTTCGCAATCTGAAGGATGTCGGCGAACCCGCCCACGCTGGAGGCGTAGCAATCGTCATACGCAAGGATGGCGGCGCGGGGCATGATGTGTCGGATATCGCATGCAATGTGTCAATTTAGCCAATGTACGGCAATTCGAACTGCGAGGAAACTGTCGGTATCCACCTGGCATCGGCCGCCGGGCGGCGACTCGATCGTCAAGCGCAGGGCTGGCGGTTTCGCATGCTGTGCGGGCTGCGCGAAGGCAAAGGCGCCCGGGTATCTCCGGCGCGTCCGTTGCCTGGTCGCGTGGATTTCCATCGGCTTCGCACCGGCGATTCAGCCGTGCAGCGACACGCGTCGTGGTCGCAGCGCGTTCCCGGCATGCGAAGGCGCGTTCGTCTCAACCTGAACCGAAAACATCATGAAAACCAGGATCACCGAACTCTTCGGCATCGAATATCCGATCATCCAGGGCGGCATGCACCACGTCGGGTATGCGGAGCTGGCGGCGGCCGTCTCCAACGCAGGCGGCCTTGGCATCATTACCGGCCTGACCCAGCGATCGGCGGCAGATCTGGCTGCCGAAATCCGGCGTTGCCGCGAGATGACCGACAAGCCGTTCGGCGTGAACCTCACCTTCCTGCCGACCGTCACGTCCCCCGACTATCCGGGCTATATCCGGGCCATCGTCGAAGGTGGCGTCAAGATCGTCGAAACGGCCGGCAACAACCCGCAGCCCTACCTGGCCGCGCTCAAGGATGCGGATGTCAAGGTGATCCACAAGTGCACGTCGATTCGCCACGCGCTCAAGGCTGAGGCCATTGGCTGCGATGCGGTCAGCGTCGATGGATTCGAATGCGGTGGCCATCCGGGCGAGGACGACATTCCGAACTTCATCCTGCTGCCGCGCGCTGCCGACGAGCTCAAGATTCCGTTCGTGGCCTCCGGCGGCATGGCTGACGGGCGGTCGCTGGTTGCGGCGCTTTCGCTTGGCGCGGATGGCATCAACATGGGTACGCGCTTCATCGCCACCCGTGAGGCGCCGGTGCACGAGAACGTGAAGCAGGCGCTGGTCGCGGCGACCGAACTGGACACGCGTCTGGTCATGCGTCCGTTGCGCAATACCGAGCGCGTGCTGCGCAATGCCGCGGTCGATCGCATCCTCGAAAAGGAAAGCAGGCTCGGCGCCAGTATCCGGTTCGACGATATCGTCGAAGAGGTCGCCGGTGTGTATCCGCGCATCATGAAGGAGGGCGCGCTCGACGCGGGCGCATGGTCGTGCGGCCTGGTCGTTGGCCTGATCCGCGATGTCCCGACCGTAAAGGAACTCGTCGATCGCATCGTCAGCGAAGCGACGGAGATCATTCGCAGTCGATTGGCGCGTGTCGCGGGTTGACCTGCAGGCTGCCCGAATTCAAGCAGACGCGCGACCGGCCCCGGCCGGAGCTGAAGCACGCCAACGCGCTTCCGGCCTCGCCCGGCCCCATTGGGCCAGGCGAGGCTGGAGAAGGACGAGCCGCAGCCCGCCATCTTCGCGCGCAACACCACAAAAGCCCGCCAAATCCTGCCGACCTCCGTCGGCGGCGACGGCATTGCTGTCCAACGAGCGCCTCGTGCCTGATTTGTTGTAATTGCTCGTCAGAATGCCGCCGCCAGCCCGGCCGTATCGTTGTTTTCGGCGTCGATGCGCCGTTGTCGTGCGGGGCGTAGGCAAGGGTGGCGCCGCTGGTCAAGGGCTTCGGGCATTCGCCGTCGGCGAACCGCGCCCGTGCCTCCTTGATTGGCGTGCATCTTAAATGAGCGTGTGCAGCGAAAACTGACAAGTTCTGACATCCGGGGCACGCGCGGCATCGGGGTGCCGGCGGGCGTCGCGGGTTCGGTTATAGTGTCGCCCGATCGCAGACACCCGTACGAATCGCGTGATGTTCCGGCTCATCTTCCTCATCTTGATTACCTGGGCCTCGGGGGCCTTCGCGGCAACGCCGATTACGCTGCCGGACGGCGGGCAGGTCGGCATCCGGAACGGCTGGGATCTGTTGCGCGATCCGGGCAATGCACTCACGGTCGAGCGCATGTCGCAGCCCGAGATCGCGCGTGCGTTCGTCGGCCAGACGGCGGAGCCCGCGCTCGGCTATGTCAACGGCGCGGCGTGGCTGCGCCTGACCGTGACCCGCCCGGCGAGCGCACCGCCGATGTGGCTCCTGGAATTGCGGTCGTCGCTGCTGAACGACGTCACGCTGTACGTGCCGCAGCCGGATGGCGGGTACCAGCGCCACGTCGCCGGCGATCGCAAGCCGGTGGAACAACGCGACATCGCGTACCGTAACCCCGTGTTTCGCCTGGACCTTCCGGCGGGCCAGCCGGTCACGCTCTATCTCCGGATCCGCAGCACCAGCACCATGAGTTTCTCGATGGCGCTGTGGTCGCCCGACGCGTTCATCTCCGCCACGAGCAAGGAATCCCTGCTGTTCGGCTTGCTGGACGCCGCGCATCTCGTACTGCTCGTCTCGAGCCTGTGGCTGTTCCGGGTGACGCGCGATGCGTCGTTCGGGCTCTACGGGCTGAGCGTCGTCGTGAACCTGCTCACCGCGCTCGGCGCCGAAGGCTACATCTATCAATACCTGCTGCCGGGCTTTCCGGCCGCGAGCAATGCGGTCTACCTGCTCAGCTGGCTGCTCGGCACGCCCGCCGGCACGCTGTTCACCGCGCATTACCTCGGCCTGTTCAACGGGCGCTGGCGGCGTCCGACGGTCGCTTTTTCCGCACTGACGATCGTCGTGGCGCTGGCTGCCGCGCCGCTGATGCTGGTCGTCAATGTCTGGTGGGTGCGCCCGCTCTACCTGTTCTGGCAGATCGCGGTCATTCTCGTCACGATGGGCGTTTCGCTCTGGCTCACCGCCCGCGGCCACCGGCATGCGCGCGTGGTCGTGCTCGTGCTGCTGCTGTTGCTCGGCGGCAGTGCACTGCGTGTCGCGCGCAACGTTGGCTGGATCCCGCCGGGCTTGCTCGCCGACAACGCCGGATATCTGGGGATGCTCGCGTTCATGCTGATCATGAATTCGGCGATCAGCTCGCGCTACAACGCGATGCGCAATGCGATGGAAGCGGCACAGGCCGACGCATTGCGTGTCGCGCGCCAGGCCGAGCGCGATCTGGAGGCAAAGGTCGCGCTGCGCACCCAGGCGCTTCGGGAGGCGATGGAACAAGTGGAAGCGTCGCTGGCGATGGAAAAGCGCGCACAGGATGAGCAGCGCCAGCTTCTGGCGACCGTCTCGCATGAACTGCGGACGCCGCTGGCCGTCATCGATGCCACCGCCCAGAATCTTGACCTCGACGACTCCGGTTCCGATCCGCTGACCTCGTCGCGCTACCAGAAGATCCTGCGCGCGACGCAGCGCTTGACGGTGCTGATCAATGACTCGCTGCACGAGGACGGGTTCGAGCTGCTGCGACGCGGAACCCGCATCGGCGACACCCGGCTGGCGGCGCTGCTCGACGATGCGGCGACCGCCGCGGGGGCGCTGTCCGACGGCCACCGCCTAGAAATCGACGCGAAAGACCTGCCGGACGCCTTCGTGTGTGACGGCAGCCTCACGCGCCTCGTGCTGCGCACGCTCGCCGACAATGCCGTCAAATACACCCCCGGCGGCACCCGGATCGTGCTGCGCGGCCGGCGTGTGCCGGGCGGCGTGGAGCTGGAAGTCGAGGACGACGGCCCCGGCATTGCGCCGGCGGACCTGCCATACGTGTTCGATCGTTTCTTCCGCGGCCGCAACGTGGGCCGCAAGCCGGGAACGGGCCTTGGCCTCCCGCTGGCGCGCCGCATGGTCGAGATGCAGGGCGGCACGTTGAACCTGGTCAGCGAGGCGGGGCACGGCTGCCGGGCTACGGTCTTTTTGCCCGCGAACGCCGACAGGGCGGCCATTGCCGCTCAGGCGAGCATCAGCGGTGCGGCGAACGTGTAACCGGTGCGATGGACGGTCTTCAGCGGTAGTTCCGAACCCGTCTCGCTTCGCCAACGCTGCCGCAGACGGCTGACCATCGTCTCCAGCCTGCGCTCGTCGTAGTCGATCCAGTCGAAACCGAAATCCTCGGCGATCTGCCGCCGGCTCACAGCCTTGGCGGGATGTCGCGCCAGCAGGGCGAGGAGGGCGATCTCGCTGGCCGACAGTTCGAGCCGGCCGCCGACCGGCGCGGACAGCACGCGCGCCTGGCAGTCGAGCCGCCAGTCGTTTGCCACCCGGCGGCCGAGCGCCTGGAGAATGGCGTCGAGTTCGAGCAGTTTCACCGGCTTGACGAGATAGTGATCGGCTCCGCCGATCAGGCCGTCGATCTTGTCCTGCGTGTCCCCGCGGGCGGTCAGCATGACGATGCCGCAGTCGCGATGGCGGGCCCTGAGCCACACGGCCGCATCGAAGCCGCTCCCGTCCGGCAGCATCACGTCGATGATCGCAAAGGCGAGATCCGACGCCCGTTCCTGGAACTCCGCGACCGTGCCGGCCTGATCGACCGTCCAGCCGCGTCTTTCCAGGAACGCGGCGATTTCCTCGCGCAACTCGACCTCGTCGTCGAGCAACAGCACCTTAGCCATACTGCTACCTTGGATCCGCGTTGTGAGTTTGCGGAGTCTTTGCTTATGTCTGCTCCGATCGGCGGCCGTGCCGCGCTGGATGGCGCGATGCAGCCGTCGTCGGCCCCGCGTTTGCCTGCGCTTTGCAGGCGCGGGGATTTTAGCCGACGGAGGCGGGTGCGATCGTGTTTCGCGGAAAAATCGAGGTGCGGAATGAAGGTGGGGCCAGCCCCGGTAAGCCGTGCCATCACGTGAGTCCGACTTTGCAACGAGAGGCGCGGCGAGCTTGCCGCGCCTCATCGGGCCGTGCCGTGTTACTTGACGGAGCTCGCGCTGACCTTCGCGAAATCCAGGCTGCCGAAGCCGGTGTCGTCGTCCCAGCCGGCCTTCGCGGTGTAGCCGTGGCTACTGTAGCCGTTGTTGCCCGACGTCACGTCGTGGCGTAGCGACGTATTGGTCGGGAGGCCCTGATAGAACGCCGAAGTCGGCAGGCCGAGGCTGTTGTTGTTGGCCGATTCGACACGTGCCCAGCCGCCGACGAAAATCGGCGATGCGAGGCTGGTGCCACCGACAAGCTGGTTCGTCTGTCCGTTGATGACGATGTATGCGCCCGTCGACTGCGCGGCGTCGAACGCCACGTCGGGCAGTACGCGCTTCGTTACCGTGCTGCCAAGCGCGGCGGTCTGCCAGCTCGGTGCGGTCTCGAACGCGCTCACGCCGCCGCCCGTGGCCCAGATCCGCACGGCGTTGTCGACCGGGTTGCCGTTGCTGTCAAGGTCGGCATAGGCGACGCCTTCGTTCCACACGGTTTCGCCGGCCCACGTCGTGGTGCCGGTGGTCGAGAGCGTTGTGCCGCCGACGGCGACGACGTACGGCGAGCTCGCGGGCGACGACACGCTGTACTTGGACAGGTTGATCGTCGTCTTGACCGACGTGCCGTTGTACGTGCCGATATAGCCGGGGGCGCCCTGCGGTGACGTCGACCACTGATAGACGCCCGCGTCGCCTGCCGAGACGGAGAACACCTGACCTTGCGCGACCGCCTGCTTGAATACCGCGTCGTCGGCGGCGAGCGAGCCGTCGGAGTTGGCGGCTGTTTCGTCGAGGCCGAGCGACACGTTGATGACGGTCGCCTTGTTGTCGGTTACCGCCTTGTTGTAGGCGGCGGTCAGCGTCGCGTCGGTGAGGCCGCTGTCGTTGCTGTCGCCGTTGACGGCCGAGTAGAAGATCAGCTGTTTGACGCCGCCCGAGGTGCCGATGATGTCCTGGCTGTCGAGATCCCACTCGCCCGGATCGCCGTCGTCGGCCAGCGTGCCGGAGCCGCCCGCGACCACTGCCGTGTTGACGGTCGCCAGGCCGGCGTTTTGCGTGAAGGTGTTCAGGTCGGCGATGGTCTGGGTCATGTCGCCCCAGGTGATGATGCCCACCGTGGTATTGGTCGCGGCGGGCAGGCCGCTCGCGTCATAGATCTTTGCGAAATCGGTCGGCTGGTGGCCGACTTGCTGCGACGCCGCTGACGCATTCTTCGAAACCGCATTCGGTTCGATGACGGCGGCCGGCGCGAAACGGTGGAGCAGGCGGTGCGGCACGGCGGCGTTCTGCAGGCCGAGCACCGAATCGACGACCGAGCCGAGCGACGCCGGGATCAGCGCCGCCGAATCGTTCGCGTAGACCGGCTTGCCTCGATAGTTGAAGCGCTTGATGCTCGCCTGGAAGCCGCGCTGCACGTTACCGGCATTACCGTCGGCGGCGATCAGCGTGTTGTTGTCAGAGACCGTGACGTTGCTGAAGCCGTTCGCCTTCAGGTGAGCGACCACGGCCGCGACCTGCGCGTCGGTCGGCGAGAAGCGTGCCTTGAACTGGGCCGGCGTGAGGTACTTGTGATAGCTCGCGCTACCCGGCTGGTTGACGTCGCGAAGGAAGGTGTCGAGCTGGTCCGCGTTGCGGTTCTTCAGGACTACGGTCACGTGCAGCGGCTGGCTCAATTCGAGCGGCGTCACGTGCGTATCGGTGAGCGCCGGCGTGCCGACGCTGTTCAGCGAGTAGCCGGGTGCCGCGGCGGACGCGGCCAGTGCCTGCGAGGCGGCCGTGGCCGGTGCATTCGACAGGAGGAACGCGCTGGTGCGCGTCTGGACCCAGTTGGTTGCCGCCTGGGCGGACAGCGGGACCATCGTGGCTGCTACTCCAACTGCAATTGCCGTCAGCGCAAAGCGTTGCAGGCGTTTGCGATTGACGTATTGAGTTCTCTGCATTGTGAGCTCCGAGATTTCGACGAAGAACGGGTACAGCGCGCGGCCCGAATCGCGGGTAGCGAAGGGCGGCCGATGCAACCTGACGCAAGCCAGAACGATCGGCAGAATTCAAGGCGACATGAATATTCCTCCCCACCCACCATCAGGATCGGAGGCCGGTCGGGTATCGGGCCCGCGTATCGCGGGCACCGATTCTGCGCTCGGCCCTCTTGTTTGTCGGGCCGTGCCGCGATCCTGCGTGCGGTGGTCCGACAATTGCTCTGGGTACAGTCCGCGGTGTGCGGATAGAACAGCTTCGATTCGTTATCTATTGATTAGGAATGCAATTTATTGGAGTCGAAAAAGACGATATTGCGATGCCGTTTGACGACTTGGGCTGCTACGGTTGTTCCAGGCGATTGCAATGCTGCATGCGACTGATGAGGCAACGTCGCGTGGCGCGAACGGTGCGGCTCGGCAAGCCAGGCGCGGCGGATGAGACCTGCCATGCCGTCAGGCAGAACGTGATGTCGGCGACTTCCTTGCGACGCATCGTGACGAAACGGTCCAGCCTGAAGCGAAGCTGGATGACGGTGAATCGAGAACCTTTCCCAGGCGGAAGTAATTGCAGCTTTGCGAGCCGGATATCGCGCTCGCAATGTCGTAATTAAAATGGAAGTTATTTGTCGGGTTTTTGGTTTATTTGCGCCATTCAAACTCCCGTCGGTATTTCTTGCGGGAAAAGATAGCAAGGAAGAAAACGGAGCGTCAAATATTTTTTGATGAAATCTAAAATGTTTAGATCGCGGTTTGGCGGGGTTGCCGAGAAAGGTTTCAAAGCTTGCGGTAGTCGTAAGTAGAACGTAGGGCGTCGCGCTGAATGCGCGGGGCGACGCGAACCGGTTCCTTGGGTGAGCGTCGCGGGCGGGGAATCAAGAGGCTCGCTTCGACGCTGTTCGTTCGAGCGTGGGAGCGCTGTAAACACCTGGAAAGCGTGACAACGCGTGATCTATTGACATTGACAGTGGCAATACACGTGGGACGAGGGCGTGCAACCCTGTCAGCGATTTCGTCGATACCCGACGTGTTTCACGTCAGGTCAACACGATGTTCAGATTCTCGTCATCCAGCAGCGGCCGATGCGCATGGAAATCGCTCGTCGGCGGCTTCGCAAAGTGCGTGTTGTAAGCAGCGATGAAGGAGGGCGCATAAACGTTGGCGTCGTTGACCGTGCCGATTCCGCGCAATCTCAACTCCTTGACCAGCCGATCCTGCCGCGTCCGGTGCGCACGCTCGACGCGCTCCTTGGCCGAGCTGCTATTCGCGCAGAACGTGTCGATGTTCATCGCGTACATCGCCCGACCAAAAGGCGTCACGCATGCGTCACGCCTTTACCTGGCGTCGCCAGTATGGCCTTTGCAGTAGAACATGCCGGCCTTGCCGCTATAGAACGCGACCGGCTTGCCGTGCGAACCGACAGGGCCTCGAAATTGCTGAACGTCGATTCGGTGGTCTCGTGCCACCCCTAGCATGGCCGCTTCGTCCGTGATCTCGAGCCACTTCAGGGCGGTCGCGGTAAATGACGTGTCGTAACGCGATGCGCAGTAGCTGAGCAAGTCGATTGTGATGGGATGACTGCCACGTCGATTAGCGCTGGTCGTCTCAGGCTGGCCGCTCAGGTCGCTTTTCAGCCAAACCTTTCCGCACGTACTGCGTCACGGTCCGCCGCACGGGATCTTCTGGCCCGATCCGGCAGCCATTGTGACAATGAACCCGTATCGGTCGAGTATCGGGAAGTGCCGAGTGGAGGCGACTATCAAGCATGCTGAGCTGTGTTGCCGTATCAACACGCTGTAATTGGAAGGACTACTTATCGTCTATTCAGCCATGCGCCAAGACGCCGTCTGCTTCGTTAGCGAAGGGTAGAAATCAACCCATTGCTTTGCCGGAATAATTGTTTGGGGGCGCAAGGCAAACCCTTGACAGGTCCAAGGGTATCTAGCCGGAAAAACGCATGGAGATCACTGGCGCTCCTGATCGGTTTCCTGACCGTCTCCTTGGCCAGCCGAATGCCATCGGCCGGTGCTGAAGTCGGTCAGCGACAGCACCACGCGAAGCGCCGGACGGAACACGGTAGCGGGCTCGGCACATTTCGTCGTCTTCGCATTCGCTTTGAGCGTCGAGCCGACATTCACGAAGTGTTCATCAAACCCGGTTGAGCGCTTGTCTGATGAGTCAGATTCGGGTATGTCGATTATTTTTTTAAAATAATCTTCAAATATATTTCACTCGGATTCTAATTTTGCTTGGTGGGGTATAACCCGTCAAGTTTGACAGGTGATTATTTCTTGGGTTTAACCTACGCTTGGCCGTCCCATATGGAAGCCATGGGAATGCCCAACATAATGGGGCGGGATTTATATTTATGTCATTAAATGGGGCGGGAAACCTGATGCCCCCGGTTTACGCCGAATGCCTGCCTCGATTTGTTAGATATAGCTCGGCGCCCGCTAAATAGGATCGAGAGTTGGAAGTGCAGGCGAAGCTGAAAAACGTGAGCGGTGCTCCGTTGTGTAAAGAGGCGCCGAGACGCCCCATCAGTCGGGCTTTGAACCGGAACTCGACGAGGTAGCATGGCTTACGAAATACTAACACGTCCGGCCGAGTTAAATAAAAACGTAACATTAATTTAAGGGCGCTGAAATAAAAGTGCCTTTTCTGATTGGTAAGGCAAAGCCAGATGCCGATCTCATGGATGTTGTTGCGCGATATTTTCCGAATTCCGGGTGCAAGCACTAAAGGTAGTGGCTCTTGTTTGTTTCGATTTCCTGGTTAATTGATGGTTAAATTTATCGCAGCCTTATTGTTTTAAATTTTTTAATAATAGGAATTGTAAGTTTATTCTGGAGATGCCGTGAGCACGATACAGACCTCGCAGTGCATGACTCGTGAAATGACAAATGAACGCACCTCGCAGGAAGGGAATTCGGCCGGACATGACGCCATTGCGCTCGATGAATCGGTGGTCGAGCATGAGCAATTGATCGCGAAGGCGGCAGAAGTCGCCAGCGTGCTCGCGGAAGAATCGCGCGCGGCCGATACCGGGCGCCGCCTGACCGAGCGTGCCGTCGACGCGCTGACCGAGGCGGGGCTGATGCGGCTCTTCACGCCGCGCCGGCTCGGCGGCTACGAAGCGGGTCCCGCCACGCTGTTTGACGTCTGCTACGAGCTGGGGCGCGGCTGCTGCTCGGCGTCGTGGGTCACGAGCGTGCTCAACATGGGCAACTACATGATCGCTCACTTCCCCGAGAGTACGCAGGACGACGTGTGGGGCGGTAACCGCGACACGCGCACCGCGCTCATCATTGCGCCTTCGCGCGCCCAGGTCGAACGCGTCGACGGCGGTGTCGTGGTGACGGGAGAGTGGGCTTATGCATCGGGCAGCCTGCACGCCGAATGGATCGGCGCGCTGATCCCGAAAGGCGTCGATGCCGACGACGAGACGATAAACCTGGTCCTCATGCCGATGAGCGAGCTCGAAGTCCGCGACTCCTGGCATATCACGGGCATGCGCGGCACCGGCAGCAACACGGTAGTGGCGAACCGGCAGTTCATTCCGCGCCATCGCGTGACACCCTACGCGCCGATAGTGCAGGGCCGGTCGCGCCTGCCGTCGGAACGGCACCGTTTATATAGCGGCGCGTTCTCAGGCTTGCTGTCGATCGGTCTGCTCGGGCCGCAACTCGGGGCGATCGTCACCGCGCTGGAACTCGTGCGCGATCAGGCCCACGAGCGCCGCGTCGCCTCGTCCACGTTCAAGAGCCAGGCTGTCTCGCCGGCGTTCCAGACCGATCTCGCCGAAGCTTCGATGATGATCGACGGCGCGCAGCTGCACGCCCGCCGCATCGTCGAAACGGTCGAACACCACGCAGCGGCCGGCGTCCTGCCCGACGAAGTGACGCGTTCGCGCTTTCGGATGGAATCGACGCGCGTCACGCGCCTGTGCCGCGAGGCCATCGATCGCCTCATGACGGCCTACGGCAGCGCCGCCTTCATGGAATCCAATCCGCTGCAGTTGATCTGGCGCGACCTGAACGTGGCGAGCCGCCACGCGGGCTTTGGGATGGGCATTCCGCAACTTGTCTACGGCCGCGCGCTGGTCGGCCTCGATCCGCGCGAAATCAGCTACCTCGTGTAATCCCACGCGGCCTCCCGGTTCCCGGCGGGGCGGCCCTCTTTGACTTCAGGAGCTTGCATGTCAGACGTCGAATCCCTCGAAAACACGTCGGAAAATCACGCGCACGTCGCGGCCCGACAGCACAACCGCAAGATCGTCGAGCAGTACATGCACACTCGTGGCGAAGCGAGGCTCAAGCGCCACCTACTGTTCACGGAAGATGGCGTCGGCGGTCTGTGGACGACCGACAGCGGCCAGCCAATCGCGATTCGCGGCCGCGAGAAGCTCGGCGAGCACGCCGTGTGGTCGCTGCAATGCTTCCCCGACTGGGTCTGGACCGACATCCAGATCTTCCAGACGCAAGACCCGAACTGGTTCTGGGTCGAGTGCCGCGGCGAAGGCGCGATTGTTTTCCCCGGCTACCCCCGGGGCCAGTACCGCAATCACTTCCTTCACTCGTTCCGCTTCGAAAACGGACTGATCAAGGAGCAGCGCGAATTCATGAACCCTTGCGAGCAATTCCGTTCGCTGGGTATCGAGGTTCCCGAAGTGCGCCGGGATGGTCTGCCGAGCTAACGCATACCCAATGGAGGAGACGAATGGCTGGTATCCCGTCGATTCAACCGTACGCGCTGCCCGATTCGAGCAGCCTGCCCGAGAATGTCGTGTCATGGAGTGTCGACCCGTCGCGCGCGTTGCTGCTCATTCATGACATGCAGAACTATTTCCTTTCGCCGTTGCCGCCGACGCTGCGCGAGACGTTGACGACCAATGTCGCGTCGCTGCGCAAACGGTGCAAGCAGGCCGGTATTCCCGTCGCATACACGGCTCATCCCGGGCGCATGACCGAGACGGAACGCGGTTTGCTGCGCGATTTTTGGGGGCCGGGCATGGAGACGACGCCGGCCGATCGGGACGTCGCCGAGGCCGTCGGCCCGTCCCCGGATGACTGGATGCTCACGAAGTGGCGCTACAGCGCATTTTTCCGCACCGACCTGCGCGAGCGTATGCGGGAGAGCGGTCGCGATCAGCTGATGCTGTGTGGCGTCTACGCGCACATCGGCGTAATGATGTCGGCTGTCGATGCGTTCACGAACGACATTCAACCGTTCTTCGTTGCCGATGGCGTGGCGGATTTTTCCGAAGACCATCATCACCAGGCGCTGGAATACGTGGCCCAGCGTTGCGGCAAGGTGGTGAGCACCGAGGAGGCGCTGGCATGAATGCCGCTCCGAACCGCAACCTATTCGATCGCGTCCTCCATGGACAAGCGCCGTGCTTCGCGTTGATCGCGCGTTCGACGGGTAGCGCTGGAGAGCGCGCGACGATCGACGTCTTCGCCGGCGCGGTTTCCTATCCGTCCTCCCTGGCCGAGCTTCCGTTGGCCGCGCCGACGGCGACGGGCGCGGACCGTCAGGAGCTGCTTGTGATCGTGCCATACCGGCAACTGCACGAGCGCGGCTTCAAGACACACGACGACGGCGCTCCGCTCGTCGCCATCACCTGCGACGAGCACGAAACGGTGTCCGCGCAGCTTGCGCTCGCCGCCATTCCCGATGCCGATACCGCGCTCGGCGAGCGTCACTTCGATATCGACGACGAGGCCTACGCCGAGATCGTCGAGCGCGTCATCACCGACGAGATCGGCACCGGCGCGGGCTCGAACTTCGTCATCAAGCGCACGCTCGAGGGCGATCTCGACGACTATTCGCCCGCCAAGGCGCTGGCGGTATTCAAGCGTCTGATGCGCCGGGAGGTCGGCGCGTACTGGATCTTTGTGATTCATACCGGGGAACGCACGTTCGTCGGCGCCACGCCGGAGCGCCACCTGACGCTGCATGAAGGTTGCGCGACGATGAACCCGATCAGCGGGACTTATCGGTATCCGCAAAGCGGGCCGACGATCGATGGGATCAACGCTTTTCTCGGCGATCGCAAGGAATCCGACGAACTGTACATGGTGCTCGACGAAGAGCTCAAGATGATGGCGCGCATCTGCCCGGCCGGCGGGCAGGTCACGGGGCCGCACCTGCGCGAGATGGCGCGGCTCGCCCACACCGAATACTTCATCGTCGGGCACACCGAGGCCGATGTTCGCGACTTGCTGCGCGAAACGATGTTTGCGCCGACGGTCACCGGCAGTCCGATCGAAAGCGCGACCCGCGTGATCGCGCGGCACGAGCGGGCCGGCCGCGGCTACTACAGTGGCATTGCAGCGCTGATCGGCCGCGATGCGCACGGCGGGCGCACGCTCGACTCCGCCATCCTGATCCGCACCGCGGAGATCGACCGCGCCGGCCACGTTCGCATCGGCGTCGGCTCGACGCTCGTCCGGCATTCGGACGCGGTATCGGAAGTCATGGAGACGCATGCCAAGGTGGCCGCGCTATCGAACGCATTCGATCCGCCGGAAGCCGGCCCGTCGCTAGGCCAGCATCCATCGGTGCAGGCGGCGCTGCGCGAGCGCAACGAAGGCATCGCGGACTTCTGGTTTCGGCCGTATGGCGGGCGACACGGTGAGATGGCCGATGAGTTGGCTGAGTTGAGCGGCTGCCGCGCGCTCATCGTCGACGCCGAAGATCACTTCACGGCGATGATCGCCCAGCAACTGTCGTCGCTCGGCCTCGCCACCGAAGTGTGCGGCGTTCACGACGCGGTGGACCTTGCGCGTTACGACGTCGTCGTGATGGGGCCGGGCCCGGGAGACCCGAGCGACGCCGGCGATCCGCGCATCGCCCGCCTCTACGCGTGGCTGCGGCATCTCATCGACGAGGGCAAGCCGTTCATGGCCGTCTGCCTGAGCCATCAGATCCTGAACGCCATCCTCGGCATTCCGCTCGTGCGGCGCGAGGTGCCCAATCAGGGCATCCAGGTCGAGATCGATCTGTTCGGCCAGCGTGAGCGCGTGGGCTTTTACAACACGTATGTGGCGCAGACCGTCCGGGACGAAATGGACATCGACGGCGTCGGCACGGTGGCCATCAGCCGCGATCCGCACACGGGCGAAGTGCATGCCTTGCGCGGTCCAACGTTCAGCTCGATGCAATTCCACGCCGAATCGGTCCTGACCGTCGACGGGCCGCGGATTCTCGGCGAAGCCATCACACACGCGATACGCCGCGAAAAACGCATGACAGCGTTGACGGCCTGACGACTCTTCACGCTTTTTATAGAACCCTATAGGACACGCGTTTCATGATTGTCGACATCGTTTGGTGGAACCTCGACGGTTCCGAGCAGAGCATCGAATCGCTGAAGGCGCGTGTGGACGACAGCACCCTCGCGCGCTGGTCGAACGTGCCGGGCTTGCGCGAGAAGCACTGGATCGCCGACGAGGACAAGAATCGCTGGGGTGCGATCATGCTCTGGGACGGCGAGCGTCCGCCCGCGCATCTACTGCCGCCGAACGACGCGCAGACGCTGATCGGCTTGCCGGTTGCCGAGCGGCTGCGCTTCTCGGTGGAGGCCAGCACCGCGAGCGGTGAGATCGCGGCGCGCATGCGCGCGCTCGAACCGGCAGCATCGCACGCGAATACACACGCGGCGGCGCCGATCCATGCATCGCATCCCATCGACTACATCGTCGTTGACGCCTTTACGCGCACGCCGCTCGAAGGCAACCCGGTTGCCGTCTTCCTGGTCGACGTTCCGCTGCCGGCGGAGCGCATGCAGCGGATCGCCCGCGAAATGAATCTGTCGGAAGTGGTGTTCGTGATGCCGCCGAAGCAGGGCGGCGACGTGCACGTGCGCATCTTTACGCCGGTCAACGAGTTGCCGTTCGCGGGCCATCCGCTGCTCGGCACGGCCGTGGCACTCCGGCACGTCAAGGCGCAGGATCGCTTCGTGTTCGAGACGGGCATGGGGCTCGTGCCGTTCGATGTGCGATCCGATGCGCCCGGCGAGGCTTACGTCACCATGCAGCAGCCGATCCCGACGTGGACGCGCTTTGATCGGACCGAGCGTCTGCTCGAAGCGCTCGGCGTCGAAGCGTCCGTGTTGCCCGTGGAGGCCTATCGAAACGGCCCGCGCCATGTGTTCGTCACGTTGCCCGACGCCTCCGCGCTTTCCGACGTGCATCCGGACCATCGCGCGTTGGCTGAGTTCGAGGATATGTCGGCCATGTGCGTGGCCCCAGCGGGCGACCACTGGCGCTGCCGGATGTTCTCGCCGGCCTACGGCGTCGTGGAGGATGCGGCGACGGGTTCCGCCGCCGGTCCCATCGCCATTCACCTTGCCCGCCACGGACTGATTTCGTGGGGCGAGCCGCTGCATCTTCTCCAAGGCGTCGAGATCAAGCGCCCCTCGCACATGCATGCGCTGGTGCACGGCTCGGAGCACGGCATCGAGGCGGTCGAGGTCAGCGGTCATGGTGTCGTCGTCGCGCGCGGCCGCCTGGGCGTCTAGCGTCGCCCCCGTCTTTTGCCATCATGAAAACATTGCCATGAACACCAGTCGATTCGAAAGCCTCACGGGAAGCGTCGATGTCCTGTTCCCCGAATATGACGACCCGCCGTCCGAGCCGATCACGCTGCTCAAGCGCTGGCTCGCGACGGCCGATGTCGCGCGCGTCCGCGAGCCCAAGGCGCTCGCGCTCGCGACCGCCACGTCCGACGGACGCATCTCTTCTCGCGTCATCGCGTTCTCCTCGATCGACGACCGCGGCGTGATCTTCTGCACGCATTCGACGAGCCGCAAGGGACGCGAACTCACGGAGACGGGCTGGGCCTCGGGCTTGCTGTATTGGCGCGAAACCGGGCAGCAGATCATGATTTCCGGCCAGGCGGTTCCGCTCGAGGAAAGCGAGAACGACAAGCTCTGGTTCGGGCGCTCGGTGCCGATGCATGCGATGTCGAGCGCCTCGCACCAGAGCGACGAACTCGTCGACCGCGAAGCGCTGCGCGCGCACGCCGCCGAGCTGCTCGCGCTCGGCGTCGCGTTGCCGCGGCCGCCGCGCTTCGTCGGCTATCGGCTCGAGCCTCACGAGATGGAATTCTGGGCCGCCAGCTCCGACCGGCTTCACAGGCGCCTCAGGTACGAACGCGATGGCGACGATTGGAAAACCACCCAACTCCAACCTTGATTCTCTTGCGGATAAGGAACCTGTCTGTGTCTACTTTCGATATTCCGGTTGGCGTCGGCCAAACCGCACTGTTCATTGCCTGGCAACGTCATGCCGAAGGCCAGCGCCCGGACGCCTTGTTTCACGATCCGTTCGCCGCGGCGCTGATCGAGCACCTGGCCGGCACGCAGACGCATGAGCACGTCAGCGAAGTCGCGCGGCGCGCGAACTTTCCGCAGTATTTCGTCGTCCGCACACGCTACTTCGACGATGCCATTCTCGCGAACCTGAGCCGCGGAATACGGCAGGTCGTCACGCTGGCCGCCGGCGTGGACGGCCGCGTGGCACGCCTCGCGTGTCCGTTCGGCACGCGCTGGTTCGAGCTCGATCTCGACGACATCATCGCCTTCAAGCGCGAGCTCATGAAGCAGTCCGGGTTGCCGCTGCAGTGCGATTGGCGGCCGCTCGTCGCCGATCTGACCTCGAATTGGGCGAGCCCGTTGCGCGCGGCCGGCTTCGATCCCGCCAAGCCCACGATTTGGCTCATCGAAGGGCTGCTGATGTATCTGCGCGACACGGACTGCGATGCGCTGATCCGTCAAGTGGCCGACCTGTCGGCGCCGGGCAGCGCGCTCATGCTCGAGCATCTCGCCACGCGCATGATGAGCGAGGAGGGCAGGGAAGCCCGAGCGCGCGTCGAATCGCAGGGCGCTCGTTGGCTCTCGTCCCGCGACGATGTGCGCGACTGGCTCGGCCGATACGGCTGGACAGCGACCGTGCATGCCTCGGACGACCCGACGATAGCCTACGGCCGCAGCGTCGCGCGCATACCGGCGGGCTGGTTCGCCTCATCGACGCGCACGGCGCACGGCGGGAGCGGATCATGAATCTGTCGATTCCGATGCGGCGCGACGTGCGCTTGAAGGCGAAGCTGAAAGGCCTGCCGACACCGGACGATTTCGAAATCGTCACCGCCGCCGCGCCGGCGGCCGGCTCGGGTGACGTGCTGGTGCGTAATCGCTATTTCCTGGTCTCGGCTTCCTTGCGCGCGATGATCAGCGAAGGCGCGGAAGACGTGCCCGGTGTGCCGTTTCCGTGTTTGTCGGCGGGTGACGCGCTGATGGGCGAAGCGCTCGGCGAGGTGGTGAGCGCGCCCGCCGGCAGCGGTTTGTCGTCCGGCGACATCGTCACGCACTTCCACGGGTGGCGAGACTACGCGATGGTGCCCGCATGGGGCTGTCAGCGCGTCGGCGAGGCGCTGCCGGAGCCTGCCGGCTATCTCGGCTACCTGGGGCACGGCTGGACCGCCTACGCGGCGCTGACGCGCGGCGTGCCGATCCGTCCGGGTGACACGGTGTTCGTCACGAGCGCGGCCGGCGCGATCGGCGCGATGGCCGGACAGATCGCGCGGCGGCTGGGGGCGGGGCGCGTGATCGGCAGCACGAGTTCGCACGACAAGGCACGACGCCTGGTTTCCGAGCTTGGGTATGACGCCGCCGTCATGCGTGGCAGCAGCACGCCGTTCGCAGAGCAGTTGCTCGAAGCGGCGCAGGGCGGCATCGACGTCCTGATCGATTCGGTCGGCGGCGAGCAATTACAGGCGGCCGTCACGGCCGCCCGCGAAGGGGCGCGCTTCCTGATCCTCGGCGCGCTGTCGGGCCAGCTGGCCACGACGGGAACGGGGCGGACCGCACCCGCCGAAATCGATACCGTTCAATTTCTCCTCAAGCGCATCACGATGCGGGGCTACAGCGCCGACGACAATCCGGAGGCGAAGGGCGAATGGTTCGAGCGTTTCGCGCAGTGGCTGCGCGCCGGCGAGATCGTGTTCCCGCATACGGTGATCGACGGCCTCGATAACGCGCCGAGCGCGTTGTGCGACACGTCCAACGGACGTTATCTGGGCACGGTGCTCGTCAAGCTGTAGCGGTAAGGAGCGTGGGCGTCGCCTGCATGCCAGGCGACGACACCGGCTCGATCGGCAGCATTTCATTATGGGAGTGGAACTGTGGAATGCAATCTCTCTTCGGCGCGTGTGGCCGAGAATTGGACACCGGCTTCCTGGAAGACGAAGCCGGCGCTGCAACAGCCGGCTTATCGCGATGTGGCGGCGCTCGATCGCGTCCTGACACAGCTACAAGCACTGCCGCCGCTCGTCGCCGCATGGGAAGTGCTGACGCTCAAACGCAAGCTCGCAGACGCCGCGGCGGGACGATGTTTCTTGCTGCAGGGCGGCGACTGCGCGGAAAGCTTTGCCGATTGCACGGCGCCGATCATCGCCAATCGGCTCAAAGTGCTGATGCAGATGAGCCTGGTGCTCGTGCATGGCTTGATGCTGCCGGTGGTTCGCGTCGGCCGCTTTGCCGGCCAGTACGCCAAGCCGCGCTCGGCGGATACCGAAACGCGCGACGGCGTGACGCTGCCTTGCTACCGCGGCGACATCGTCAACGCCAGCGCTTTTACGAAAGACGCGCGCGAGCCCGACCCGCAGCGCCTGCTCGAGGCTCATTCCAGATCGGCGCTGACGATGAATTTCGTGCGCGCGCTGAGCGATGCCGGTTTTGCTGATCTGCACCACCCCGAACATTGGGATCTGGCGTGGGCCTCGCATTCGCCGCTTTATGGCGAGTATCGCAAGATGACGCACTCGATCGGCGAATCGCTGCGCTTCATGGAGGCGCTCGCGGGCGAGCCCTCCGGCAGCGATGCGAGAGTCGATTTCTACACGTCGCATGAGGTCCTGCTGTTGAATTACGAAGAGGCGATGGCACGGCAAGTGCCGCGGCATGGGGGCTGGTTCAACCTGTCGACGCATTTTCCGTGGATCGGCATGCGCACCGCGCAGCTGGACGGCGCGCATATCGAATACTGCTCCGGTATCCGCAATCCGATCGGCCTGAAAGTCGGGCCCGGGGTGAGCACCGACCAGTTGCTGCGCACGATCGACGCGCTGAACGCCACGAACGAGGCCGGCCGTTTGACGCTCATCACGCGCATGGGTGCGGCGAAGATCGAAGCGGAGTTGCCGAAGCATCTGCATGCGGTCAAGGCCGAGGGCCGGCATGTCTTGTGGTGCTGCGATCCGATGCACGGCAACGGCGAAACGACCCCGGGCGGCGTGAAGACACGGCGCTTCGGGAACATCCACGCCGAACTCGAGGCGGCCTTCGACATTCATGCCGCCTGCGGCACGCATCTGGGCGGCGTGCATCTGGAGCTGACCGGGGAGGACGTGACCGAATGCCTGGGCGGCGCGCGCAATCTGACCGAGGCCGATTTGGCCCGCGCTTACAAGTCGACGGTCGATCCGAGGTTGAACTATGAGCAGTCGCTGGAGATCGCGATGCTGATTGTGCGCAAGTTGAGTATGACGCGGGTTGCCGAAATCGGCGCCAAGCGGCAATTGGCGTATGCGTAGCGGGGCGGGGCGGCGTGCAACAACTCGGTCGGCCGATGTTGCGTATTTCGTGCGGGCCATCTTGTTCGCCAACGCGACAGCGACTACGTTCGTCGGCCGTCGTGCCAACAGATCCCGCATGTGCGCCGACAGATGCTTCGAACTTGATATCACGGCTCGTACGCCGTGAATCAGCCGGGTCCGTAGATAAACGTCACCGCGTTTGCTGATTCCGCCGCGCTTTACTTTACCGCCGGAGCCGTTCTGTCTCGGAACAAGGCCCAGGTAAGCCGCGAGCTCCAGATAGGTTCGCGTGGTCTCGAAGTGGCTGAAGGCGATTCGGTCTGCGTGAAGTGCAGCACCATCAGCTGGCTCGTCGCGTCGTCCACGTACACCAGCAGCGTGCAAGCCGGCGCCCGCTCCTCGAACCATCGATGATCGCTGCCGTCGATCTGGATCAGTTCACCGAGGCAAGCCCGCCGTGCTCGAGGCTGGTAGACCTTGGGCGGTCATTGCCGGCGCGGAATCCAGAGCCCAGCCTCGGTCATCAGCCTTCTGACCGTCTCCGTGGCCAGCCGAATGCCGTGGCATTCCCAGAGCTTCTCGCAGGCCAGCGTCGGCCCGAAATCGGCGTAGCGATCGCGGATGATCGACAGGGCGCGTAACGCCAGCCCACCGTCGAGCTTGAGGTTGCCCGGTCGGCCACGACGGCCCGAAGCGCCGCCGCCGGGCCCGCGCTCGCGATACCGGATGACCAGCCGTTCCACCTGGCGCACGCTCAGGCCCAGCCGTTCGGCTGCACGTCCAGGCTTCAAGCCCGTGGCCACCACAGCCTGGATCACCTTGAGTCGATCAAGCTCTCGCATCGTCAGTGTCGCCAATCCGGCTGGCTGCATGGTCGGCTCCCGTGCTTGCTCAACGAGCCGTTCAGCATGCCAGCAGTCAAAAACACGACATCTGTAAATAGCCAGAACACGACATTAGGATATGGCTGCTACAACACAAATCATCGATAATTCACGTTATGTCAAATTATAGTCGAGGAATTGCCGCAATGATCCGGACGATCGAGGCATGGCTGTTCCCGGCACCTCGCGCCCGGCAACAGCGAAACAAGCCCGAAATCGCCTCCTTCGAAACGCCTGCCAGGACCAGGCGTACTTTGTGAGTCGCGATCGCGTCATACACCCGTCATCGCCGAGCATCATGCATCTCGCGCCGGGTGTTACGAATGATCCGGTACAGATGCCGGATCTCCCGGGCGGTATCGCTCAACTCACGCTCCAGCAACTCCAGCAGCTCCGCCAGAAAAGCTGACAGCGCCCGCAATGTCATTGATCGACATCGTTGCCTCAGCTCCACGACTCGATCACCGCCGCCTCCATGAGGCTTGCCCGTGAATTCATCAAGCCGGGGTGCATCCATTTGGCAGCCCCAATCTTGTACGCGTGTAATCATGTGTAATTGATCACAAGGTTCGGTTCGCATAATTTCATATTCAAGCGAGCCCCGACATAGGCAAATCGCGAATAGCTTGAATTGCAGATCACTCAATATTTGCAAGTCAAGGCGTGAATGTGCTCGATTACTTTCGCGACGCGACGATCTTGCCATGCGCGCATCCTTCGAACCGAAACAAAATGGGTGAAAAAATGTCCGAGAATGTTCAATCTCTTACCAATGAACAAAAAAATGCCTACGGAGTGGTTGCAGCTCTTGCAATCGAGGAAGCCAACAAGGCAGCCGAGCGTATTGCGAAAGATCATCCCGACGTTTTCAATAAAGTCCACGATACAAGGTTGGCTTTCATTAACGCAGGCGGGCCGTTTACGATTAAAGTGATCAATGAGTATCAAATTCTTGCCTTTAGTTGCCCGGCGCTTTCCTACAATGCGACCGACACTGCGATTACGCTTACGGTTTCAGGGAGTGGCGCGTTCACGTCCACAGCCAATCTTTCTTTTCTTCGGACGCTGAACGGCCAGACCCTTACGCCGACGCAATTGTTGTCATATGGAAGCGCAAGCTTCACGCTTACCATTGGAGTGGGTGCAACGACACTTCAATTTACCGCGAGCGACGGAACCGTAGTCGGGATCCTCTCTGGAAGCGGCAATTCGGCATTCAATGGGAAGCCGCCGATCACTGGGACCGTCTACTTCAAGCAGGCAGCTTGATTTCTTCGCCGAATCAAATTAGTCCAATGTGATTCGTATGGCGATCAAGTGAATTGCCGCATGTAATGATGATTCCTCTGATCGCCACACCCATGACTCGCCGAACACCCTGGCATCGCGCAAAACAGCGCGAGCCAATACCGAACCCGAAAGAGGTTCATGGTCAACGAGACGTGCTTGCATTTTGTGACGCCCTCTCCCGCCCAAGCGGCGACCTGTCAGGAAAATGGAGGCGCAGCGATTCAAGTCATGCAAAATCAGGAGCGCGGGCCGCGGTATCTGCGCACCGCGTACGCCCTCGGTGCCGCTCCGCCTGCAGGTTCAGGCCGGCTCCTGCCAAACATCCTCGTACCCTTGGTCATCGACGATGAAACGCGTGCCGGGCGGCAACCGAAGATACTTGATGACGAGCGGCAGCATTTGCTGAAGATGCTCCGTATGCACCGGCTGATAAAAGTCATCTGCGTCCGAGTATTCGCCGCAATGGAAATACCAACTGATGTTATCGTCCGGACGACGTTCCAGACGCGTGCCATAAACCGGCATCTGCCCCACGGTCGACGTCGCGAAGGCGACCATGTCCTCCACGGCGGTTTCGTGCAACCCGTATCGTTCGCATACTTCGCGCTGCATGTCCGCTATGGCTGTTTCGTGTTGTGATTCCATCTTTGCACTCCAGGCGTGCGTTCAGAGATTCAAAATCTTCTTCATGGGATATGAAGGGCCTTTTTCATTGCTCGCGAAAAGCCCGACGCTTTGCCCCCTTGGGATCTAGAACAATCGGGGCAATGCGGTTGCACCGCGGCGATTGACGTTTGCACCGTGACGTCGTTGGTTCCGGTTCGATAATACTCGACCACGAGCGCATCGATATGGTCGGCAACCATCGTGGTGGCTGTCTGATTGCACGCCACGCATGGCTTGCCCTGCACTGACCTCGTCTGCGCCGTGGTCGGTCCGCATTGGGAATTGCGCGAGTACGCCGTTGTGATGCCGGATTTGGGTTTGAACAAGGACTTGTCGGGGATACCCAGGGAGACGATCGGGACTGTGTTCCCGTGACCGTCGATCGTGTTTGCAAGACCGTAAGGGTCGATCCAGGCGGCCGGATTCGGTGCATATCGATAGAGTGCCGAACCTCCCTCGATGCAGCTCGGATCTTGGCTGATGAACTGCCCGATTCCATGATCGAGATACCGATATCTGTTGTAGCAAAATCCGGTTTCCTCGTCGTAATACTGCCCCTGAAGCCGAATGGGTTGATCGAACGGTGGCCTGTCTTTCGGTTGTACCGGCGTGTTGCTCGACCATGTGGCGTAACTCGCTTCCCACGCAGTTCGGCCGCGCTCATCGACAACGCGGACTGGCGCCCCATTAGGGTCGTTATGGAAGAAGTAGACCGTGCTGACGGGGCGATATGACGCCGGCTGCTGGCGCGTAGTCGACGTCGTGTTCGGAGCGGAATAGTCGGCGATCGCCGTGGGTGACCGTCTCTCTTCGAGTGAAGGCGCGCTTCCGGGCTCGACACCAGCATGCTCTGATACGAGTGGAGGCATGCGCGAGTCGAGGGTTCGATGAACCACGGCGAGCGGCCGAAACGTATCGGGATAGTGGATCCAGTCCCGTACGTCCCGTCGGATCTGAACACTGTGTGCC
Source organism: Burkholderia sp. Se-20378 (assembly GCF_017104665.1). Lineage (NCBI taxonomy): Bacteria > Pseudomonadati > Pseudomonadota > Betaproteobacteria > Burkholderiales > Burkholderiaceae > Burkholderia > Burkholderia sp. Se-20378. Next base: position 29,526 of record NZ_JAAGPG010000030.1, read on the forward strand.
TGGCCATTTTGCTCGTCTGCCTGGTCGGAGCGCAGTTCGCTTGCGAGGACGTCGCCGTCCCAAAAAAAATGACGAACCGTGGTGTGGCTGAATTCGAGCTGGCGCGACGAAGTGATTTTCCTGACCCGCCGGCGAAATGCGTCGTATTCGTACCGTACGCGGAGGTGATGATCGTCGTTGGCGTCGCCTTGCCCTGCGCGACGAGTCGTGAGCGTCTCGACCAACTGCCCTGCAGCGTCCCACCGCAGCGTAATCTCCTGGTGTGCCGCGCGCTTGTGGACGAGATTGCCGGCACGATCGAATACGTAGTGACTGTCTTCGTGCACACCTTCCCGACGCCATGCCGGCGATCCGGTTTCGCCTCGCAGCGCGCCTGACCGGAACACCCGGGTGTTGAGCAGATCTCCGGCGGGGTCGTATATGAGGCGGCGTGTCGTGCCTGCGCCGTCGATATGTGCGACGACCTGCCCGACAGGGTCGTATTGAAACTGCTCGATACCGGTCCGGGAGTCGCGTCGCTCGATCAGGTCGCCGTTCGCGTCGTACGCGTATTCGATCGCGAACATCTCCCCGGTATCGGCAAGCAGCGCTTGTCGGGACAAACGTCCCTTGGCTTCGTACGACATTTCGCGTCGCAGGGCGTCACCCAGGCGTTCGTCGCGAATCTGGCCAAGCGCATCCCGTTCGATGACGATTGGCGCATGCCCGTCGATCTCGATCCCGACGACCGCATTCAGTGCGTCGTAGTTGTAACGAATCGACTGCTCGACGATTTCGCTGCCCGCGACAAGGCGCGTTCTTCGTTCGATCCGATTACCGGCTGCGTCATATCGATTGGAAAGCGTAAAGTCGTCGCCCTGTCGTTCCTCGACCAGCCTGCCGTCGTCGTCATATCTGAATTCGAGGAGCGAGGATGCGGTCGACGCGCGAATGAGATCGCCATGCTCGTCGTAGTGAAAGCAGTCAGTCCGAACACCGTCGTGCCGGTCGGGATCGGGAATGCGTTTCTCGACGATTCGCCCGACTTCGTCATATCGATACTCGATGGCCCCGCCATGCGGGTCGACGCTACGCAAGAGTTCTGCGGCCGACCCGTATTCGTAGACGCGCGACTGTCCCCAGTAGTCGATTTCTTCAACGATTCTGCCGAGCGCGTCGCGCTTGAGCAGATAGGACTCTCCCCGCTCATTGACGACCTGAACGAGCTGCCCTTCGGTGTCGTAGCGATACTGGACTTCGGTGCCATCGGGCTGAATCCGCTTCGCGATTTCTCCCAGCGTCGTATAGGCAAGGCGCGTCACATTGCCGACCGGGTCGCGATACCGCAAGAGATTGCCATCCGGGTCATAGCTGCAGTGAATCTCGCGTCCGTCCCATTCGATGGCACGTACCATTCGTCCGCAGGCATCTCTCTCGTAACGATTCCGGTGCCCCGCCGCATCGAGGGAGCTTATGACATGGCCACGTGCGTCGCGTTCATATTGCGTTCGGTGTCCAAGCGCATCGACGATCGTGGTCAGGTTGCCGTACCGGTCGTATCCGAACGTCGTAACGTCACCCTGCGGACCGGCACAGGACGTCACGCGACCGAGTTTGTCGTAGGCATATCTGAACGTCGCCCGGGATGGTGTGGCGCGACTGATCAGACGACCGCGCGCATCCCATTCGTATCGAAATTGACGCCCCCCCGCCCCGGTCACGCAAACCGGCTTGTGGTTGCTGTCGTATTCGGCTCGAACCGATCGACCGTCCGGCATGAACTGTTCAATCAGATTGCCATTCGGGTCGTATTCCCACCGGGAAGTACGACCTATCGGGTCGGTCCGGCTGCAGGTACGCCACTGGCTGTCGTAACGGTAACTGGTCATGCCGCCGAGGACATCCATTTCGGCGATCGGGACGTGACGCTCATTCATCTGAATGACGGCAACGTGTCCCATGGATTCGGTAATACGCGTTCCGTTTCGAGCGAGGTCGTATTCGAAGCGATAGTCGAGCACCCCACCGTCGCCCCACGCATGGTCGACACGCCACTCGCCGTCAACACTTCGCCGATAGCTATAGTGAAACGAAACACCACTGGCACTGACGTGCCGAGTCATTCGATTTCCGCTTTCATAGTCGAAGCGGCGCGGATTGCTCATGGCATCGAATGCCGCGACGAGGTTCCGATCGCGATCGTGTTCGTAACGTACCAGCGGATACCGGTGTCCGTCAGGGTTGATGAGCGTCATCACCGCTGTCAGGCCGCGGTGCACGTCAACGTCAAGGTTCGAACGACATTCGACGAGTCGTCCCGTCGGTCCTTCCACGCCATGTTCGACGATCCGTGACAAGTGACCCGACGAACTGCGCTCAAACAGCCACGCATGACCATGGAGGTCGCCGATCCAGTCGAGCATCAGCGTGAGTGAGGGCGCGCCGGACAACCTGTCGACGATCGTCTCCCACGGATGGCGCAACAGGAATCCGTATTCGATGCCCTCGCCTGTCCGCAAAACCAATTGGTTGTCGCGAAAGTACAGCGCATGGCCGTACTGCCAGTCAGCGGCACGCGTTTCCCACCCCTCGTGCGTGGGAACGTCGTCGAATGCCGTGGCATGGTCGACAAGGTAGATCGCTGCGCCGATTCCGTCGTCGCGCGAAACGAGATTCAAATGGATGTCTGCCGGCGTGCTCCATCCGACGCCAGCCGTACCGAGGCGTTGAGCGCGGCTCGCATAACACCGGTTCCACTCGAGAGGAAGATGTCCGGTAATCGTGAAGTCGTGCTGCGCGACGACGACTTCGCCGGTTGTGACATCCACAGGCTCCGCATGCAGGACGTTGCATTTCAGAAATCCGGGCTTCAGATGCAGCTTGTCCGCCAGCGCCTTCGCCCATTTCGATCCGCGGAATGCTTTGAACAACCCCTTCGCCGCCGCCGCCATGTTCATGATCGGCGGCCCGCCCACCAACACCGGTCGCCCTGCCGGAATCGGCAGCATCACCGCACTGGGCATCGACGGGTAGGTTCGATCCGTGTGCGCGCTGTTGTGCGGAGGCGGCTCCATCCCGATCGACCAGCAACTCAACGCCTCCAGCGCCATGTATGACATCGGATCGTTGTTGGCGAGCACGGTCTTGCTGCCCATGAACGATTCCCCGTCGTTCGACGGTTCAACCTCTTCAGGCGGCGGCGCAAATGATTCCCCGAGCGGAAAATGCAGCCCCGGAACGTGATACGCGTGCGTCCCCGCCGTGGCCCGCATCATCCCGTTCACGAAAATCGGCCTGCCGCTGCCGCCGCCCGCCCCGACGTTCGAGCCAAGATCGTCACTGATGCGGTTCTTGAGCCTGTCGGCCCCTTTTGCCAGTTTCACTCCCTCCGCGACAGTGGGGTTGTCCTTGAAGTCAGGGAGGTTGCCGCCGCCCATCAGTTCATTGACTTGCTGGTTTGCTTCATCGGCGAGGTGTTCCAGCTTCGTCACATCGTCGGGGTGGTGTTCGATGTATTCGGTCAGCTTATCCTGCGCGATCATCGTTGCAATGCAGCCAACCACGGCCTTTGCGGCCTGGATGTACTCGCGCTTGTCCAGCATGAACCCGACATGAGGGTGCGGCAGGAACACCGGCGGCGTACCGGGTGTGACCAGTACCGAATGAACGTCCACGCCAACAACCGGATCGAGATGCTTGACGGCCAGAAGTGCCACGGTTTTGCCCTCGCTCAGCGCCCGCTGCGCAGCGCAGCGACCTTCTCGCTCAACGCGTTGCGCCGCCGGTCCTTCGCGCCCAATTGCGACACCATCCATTCGACAACCATCGGCAGATTGCTGTTCGCTCGCAGCGGCTCATCGATCATCAACCCCGCATCGAGCGCATTGAACCCGGCCTCCAGCGCATGTTCGCGCTCCCCTGCCCGCTCCCAGCACACGGCGCTCATTCGCCAGGCCTCTACTGTCATCAGCCCATCCTTCGCCGCCGTGGTCGACGCCGCCGCACGCTCGTAGCAATAAGCCGAGTGCGCATAGTCCTTATGCGTCAGATGCACGCTCGCCTCGCCGAACAACCCGTTCGCCACGAGCTTGTGCCCCGCCGGATGTCCTGCCTCGACTGCGCGCATGCCGCTGCTGGCGGCGCTCTGGTAAGCCGCGATCGCCCGTTCCCGATCGCGCCATTTCAGATACGCTGCCCCCGCAATCAGGTGCACGACGACACACTGATCGAACCACTGCTCGCGCTCCGCGACCTTCAGCGCCGCTGCCCGAAATTCCTCCAGCCGAGAAGGATTACCGCCTTCGATCATCTCGGTCAGCATCACGAAGTGCCGTCTGAATTCACCGCTCGGCCCGCGCTCGCCCGATTCCGCCAGTAACTCGCGCGGCACGCTCGCCATCGAATACTTGCCGTGCACGACGCGAACCGCGGCCCGATGCCGTTGCATCAACGCAGCAAACGGCGCGATATCGATACGCGGCACGACGAAGCGCACGCGCTCGGCAAGCTGCGGCGAGACCGCCACGATCGACAGCAAATCGTCCATCCAGCGTACCCATGCCGCGTCATCCCGCACTTTCACCGGTTCCAGCACGAACACCATCGCCGGGAAAATATCCGGATGGTGTTGCATCAGGCTGTCGGTCACCGCGAACAGATACAGCAACGGATTCTTGCCATCGTCGTAAGGCGCTTGCCAGTCCGCACGCACGCCCTGCGCATTGGACGCTTCCCGCCGGCTGTCGTAGAACGCAATGAGCTCATCCGTCAGCGCCTTCGCATAACCCGATTCATTGACGAACGACGCCCGCATCGTCCTGACCGCGCACGACGTTTCATCCTGAACCTGGAAATACAGCCGCACGAGCTCCGCATCCGTCTCGTTGGTCTGCCAGATCATCAATCGCGCGTCCTGCTCTTTCGCGAAACTCATCCAGTCCGTATGCGCATCCATGAACCTGCGCTCCACCGGATTGGTCGGCTGCCAGTTCTGCATTCGTGCGGGCCTCCGTCACGGATTCAGTTTCAGGACGGCGCCTTCGACCGTGTGCTCGGCGGTCGCCGACGACGTCACGGTCTTGCCGTTCACGCTGTGCGTATTCGTGCCGGTCGAGGCGACGTTGACGCCCTGGATCGTGATCGTGCCGTCGCTTTTCATCACGATGCTGGACATCCCGCAGACGAGCGAAAGCTGGTCGCCGGCGTTGACAGTCACCTGATGCTGCACGTTCGTCGTATGGTTCGCCCCGACGTTGACGGTGTGTTCGCCGCCGACCGTGTGCGTATGGGCTTTCGCGATCGTCGAGGTCCGCGCGCCGATTTCTTCGGTATGCGTGGACGCGACCTGCGTCTTCATGTCCTGCGACGTTGTCTGGTACATCTGCCCGACGCTCAGCGTCTTGCCTTCGCCGATCGTTTCGGTCTTGGCATGCGTGACCGATTCCGTGTGGCTGCCGCCGATCGTTGCCTCGCGATCCGACGCAATCGTCACGGTCTCCTTCTTCCCGACCGTTCGCGTCCGGTTCCCTCCCACCCCATGCGTTTCATCCGCTCCAATCTGTGCGACCCGGCTCTGCCCGATATTCACCGTCTCGTTCTGCCCCACACTCCTCTGCCGGTTGTTCTTCACCTGCATCGTTTCGTCGTTCCCGACCGTATGCGTATGGTTGTTCCCGACGGAAAGCGAATGATCGAGCTCCGTCTCTGCATCGAAATTCCTTTCCGCGTGCATCCAGAGTTGTTCGGCGCCCTTCTTGTCCTCGAATCGAAACGCGTTGGCATGGTCAGTCGTTCCGCCCGGTGAAGATCTGGATAGCAACCCGCTCTGCGTCGCACTCCCCGGCAGCCCCCAGGGCGGCATCTTCTCGCCGTTGAACACTCGCCCCGTGACGATCGGTTCATCCGGATCGCCATTCAGAAAATCCACGACGACCTCGTCGCCCACACGCGGAACCTGCACGCCCCCGAACCCACCCCCAGCCCAGGGACTCGACACCCGCACCCAGCACGACGAATCCTGATTGCTTTGCCCGTACCGATCCCAGCGGAATTGCAGCTTCACGCGCCCATACTGGTCGGTCCAGATTTCCTCCCCCGGCGGCCCGACCACAGTGGCCGTCTGCGGCCCGTTGGTTCGCGGCCGCGGCGTATCACGCGGCGACCGGTAAGGCAGGCTCGACGGCTGCACGAGCATCATCGTCTGATGAACGACAGCCTCCGCGCCCTGATCGCTCGCATACGCATTCTCCTGAAAGCGGTACTGGCATCGCACTATCAGGTACTCGCGGTTCTGGTCCGCACGCGGGCAATGTTCGAGCGTGAACAGATAACCTGGCGCGACACCGCGCACATCGGTATCGGCGTTCGCCCGCTCATGTTCCGCCTGCTGTTCTTCGAGCCGTACGCGGCTGTAATGCGCGCCTGGCGCATCGTCGCGATACCCACCCGGCCACTCGAACGACGCAAAACTGTCGTGATCATGCCCACGCGGATCGACCTTCTGCGACGAAAGATCCGCGCGCGGCTTCGTATAGTCGTAGTCGGTGGTCTGGTGCCGCCCGACGCTCACCTCCTGCGCGGGCAGCCAGCCGTCGATGTGCTCCTCGTCGGCGATCGCGGTGCGGTCGCGCGCGATGTACGGAATCGTCTCGTAACCGGGCAGCACGGTGTGCGACGACATCGCGTCGCCGAGCATCAGCGTGTGCGTGTCCTCCGCATGCCGGAACCAGAAGTAGATCCCTTCGAACTCCATCAGCCGCGACACGAACGCGGCATCGGTCTCGTTGTACTGCACACAGTAGTCGCGCGGCACATACGACTCGGCGAGGTGGTTCTCGATCGGAAACCCATACGTCGACAGCACCTCCTGCACGATCTCGGGCACGGTCTTGTTCTGGAAGATCCGGCAATCGGAGCGGCGCGTCGCGAGCCACAGCCACGGGCGCACGATCAGCTCGTAGCCGTAGTACCGCTCGGCGCGCCGGCCGGAAAGCGATGCGCGCGCAACGATGCCGTTCAGGTAGCGGGTCGACAGGTCCTGCTGTTCGATCCGGACCGTCACGGGCTTGCCGAGCATGTCCTTCAGCGACAGGCTGTGACTGTCGGCAAGCGCCTCGATCCGGAACTCGAACAGGCGGCCGAGTTCGTCGCTGCCGTCGAGCGTATGGAACTTGAGTTCGTCGCCGTGCGGGCTGTCGAGTGTGAATACGCGATTCAAGTCGTTTCCTCCTCGTCGAACCGGTACGCGAATTCGCCGTCTGCGGCGCTCAGCTCGATCGACGACAACGTGCGGCCTTCGAGCGTGGCCTGCAGGATCGCGCGGCCGATGCGCGGCATCACGGTATGCGTGAGGATCGCGTCGACCATCCGGCCGCCGGATTCGATCGTCCGGCAGCGCTCGACGACCAGTGCGGTCGCCGCGTCGGTGCAGCGCAACGGGATGCCGTGGTGCGCGTCGATCCGCTGCTCGATCCGTCGCAACTGCAATGCGACGATTCGCGCGAGCGTCGCGTCGGTGAGCGGGTAGTACGGCACGACGGTCAACCGGCCGAGCAGCGCAGCGGGAAACACGTCGAGCAGCGGCGCGCGGAGCGCATCGGCGAGCGTCTGCGTATCGGGCAGGCGCTCGGGATCGCGGCACAGTTGCATCACGCGATCGGCGCCAACGTTCGACGTCAGCAAGATCACCGTATGCCGGAAATCGATGTCACGGCCTTCGCCGTCCTCCATCCAGCCCTTGTCGAATACCTGGAAGAAAATCTCGTGCACGTCGCGGTGCGCCTTCTCGATCTCGTCGAGCAGCACGACGCTGTACGGGCGGCGGCGCACGGCCTCGGTGAGCACTCCGCCCTGCCCGTAGCCGACATAACCGGGCGGCGCGCCCTTCAGCGTCGACACGGTATGCGCTTCCTGGAACTCGCTCATGTTGATCGTGATCGCGTTGTGTTCGCCGCCGTACAGCGTGTCGGCCAGTGCGAGCGCGGTCTCGGTCTTGCCGACGCCGGACGGCCCGCACAGCAGGAACACGCCATGCGGCTTCTTTGGATCGTCCAGCTTGGCGCGCGCGGTCTGGATGCGTTCGGCGATCAGCTCGACCGCGTGCTTCTGGCCGACGACGCGCTCGCCAAGCGTATCGGCCAGCCTCAGCACGGCCTGCGTTTCGTCGCGCACCATGCGGCCGAGTGGAATGCCGGTCCAGTCGGCCACGACGGCGGCTACCGCGTGCGTGTCGACGGCGGGCAGCACGAGTGGCGCATCGCCCTGCAGGTCGGTCAGCGCCTGCTGCGCGGCCGAGAGACGGGTTTGCGCCGCAGTGCGTGCGTCGGCGTCGAGCGCATGCGACGGATCGTCGTCGAGCAGCAACGTGCGGGCATCGACGATCGCGGTCAATGCGTCGCGTTCGGTTTGCCAGCGCGTGTCGAGGCGGTCGAGTTCGGTTCGGGCGGCGGCAATGTCGTGCTCGATTGCATCGCGTCGTGCGGTGTCGCCGGTGCCGAGCGCGCATTCGCGTCCGATCCGCTCCTGTTCGACGCGCAGGCTGTCGATGCGGCGGCGCGCATCCTCGATCGGCGCGGGCACCGCGTGCTGGCTGACGGCGACGCGCGCGCAGGCCGTATCGAGCAGGCTGATCGCCTTGTCGGGCAACTGGCGGGCGGGAATGTAACGGTGCGACAGCGTGACGGCAGCCTGCAGCGCGTCGTCGAGGACGAGCACGCGGTGGTGGGCCTCGAGCTTCCCGGCGAGGCCGCGCAGCATCGTCAGCGCGGCCGCTTCCTCCGGTTCGTGCACGTGCACGAGCTGGAAGCGCCGCGTCAGCGCGGGGTCCTTTTCGATGTGCTGCTTGTACTCGGACCAGGTGGTCGCGCCGATCGTGCGCAGCAGGCCGCGGGCGAGCGCGGGCTTCAGCAGGTTCGCGGCGTCGCCGGTGCCGGCAGCCCCACCCGCGCCGACGAGCGTATGGACTTCGTCGATGAACAGGATCGCCGGCCGCTCGGCGGACATCGCTTCGTCGATCACGCCGCGCAACCGGCTCTCAAACTCGCCCTTCACGCTCGCGCCGGCCTGCAGCAGCCCGATGTCGAGCAGGTACAGCGCAACGTCCTGCAGCGCCGGCGGCACGTCGCTGGCGGCGATCCGCAGCGCGAAACCCTCCGCGACGGCCGTCTTGCCGACACCGGCCTCGCCGACCAGCAGCGGATTGTTCTGCCGGCGTCGCAGCAGGATGTCGACGATCTGGCGAATCTCCGGGTCGCGCCCGATCACCGGATCGATTTCGCCGGATCGCGCGCGAGCGGTCAGGTCGACGGCGAAACGCGAGAGCGCGGAGCCGTCGGCGGCGGCGGTGGCC
>NZ_JAAGPG010000311.1:0-237 GCF_017104665.1 Burkholderia sp. Se-20378
CATGTAATGTCGTGTCTAAGTCGTCTCTATGTTTGTTGGGTTTCTGATTGTTTGATTGTGAGATGCACTTACTTGTGTTAATCGTGTGATCTTATCATGTTTGTGACGTTTGGTTTGATGCGTTGTATCTGTGTGGTCTGTGTGAATTATTAGGAGATGTTGTGTATCTTGATTGTATGTTTGTGTTTGTGTTTTGCATGTCTGTGCAGCATGTTACCGTGTTTGTTTTTTTTTTTT
>NZ_JAAGPG010000312.1:0-9531 GCF_017104665.1 Burkholderia sp. Se-20378
TGCGACGCATCGGTCAACAGGCGTCCGCCTGCGAGCGGTGACCACAACATCGGCGGACAGCGCCAGCGCTGCGCCTGATCGAACGTGCCATCGTCGAGCGGCGCAAGATGCAGCAGCGAACATTCGATCTGGTTCGTCGCGAGCGACATCCCGTGCGCCGCCATCCGGTCTTGCAGCAACGCTGCCTGCGCAGCTGTAAAGTTCGATATCCCGAATTCCCTCACCTTTCCGTCACGCCGGAGCGCGGCAAAGGTCGTCGCGACTTCGTCGGCATCCATCAGGGGATCGGGACGATGCAGCAGCAATAAGTCGAGCCGGTCGGTGCGCAGCGCGCGCAGCGACTGCTCGACCGACGCGACAACGTGCGCGGCCCGCGTGTCGTAGTGCTTGATCCCGTGCGTGGGCCGGCGCGCGGATACGAGCCGGATCCCGCACTTCGTGATGATCCGCATCCGTTCGCGCAGGTGTGGCGCATCGGCCAGCACGTCGCCGAACAGGGCCTCGGCCGTATAGTCGCCGTAGATGTCCGCATGGTCGAAACTCGTCACGCCGAGTTCCAGCGCTGCCTCGATCAGCGCGCGACGCTCGCGGACCGACAACGCCCAGTCGCCGATCCGCCACATCCCGAACACGATGCGCGAGAACGGCGCGGCATCGGCACCCATCGATATCGTCGTACAACGTTCCGTCATCGCGCTCACCACCACCATTCGACCTGCGCGCCGACCGTCGAACCCGTACGCGACGTGCCGAAAATACCCGTCGTCGACAGCGGATCCCCGGGCGCCGCCGCATCCTGCGCGGCCTGGTTCCAGCGCGCATACGTGTAGAACACGCGGAATTCGGGCCGCGACCAGAACGAGCGGTCCATCGCGAGCGTCAGCGCGACGCTCGCCTTCAGCAGCGTGCGCGTCGGGCCGCCGGACGGCGTCACGCGATCGTGCCCGAGGTCGCCCTGCAGCTTGATGTGCTGCGTGAACGCATACACCGGCCGCACGCCCATCGATACCCAGGTCTGCGACCCGCCCGACGGCGCGATGTCGCGCTGGTAGATGCCGACCACCTGTCCGCCGAAGTCGCGCGTCACCTGCCAGTCGAACGCGTCGAGGATGCGCAAGCTCTTGTAGCGGTTGTCGTTGGTCAGCGTTCCCGTATAGCCGAGGCCCGTGCCCGGGCCGACGCCGTACTGGAACGCAAGCTTGTTCTTGCCGCCGAGCAGGTTGGTTTGCACGTGCTGGACCGTGAACGACCAGCCGCTGTGCGCGTCCTGCAGCATGCCGCCCGCATTCAGCACCGGTGCGCGTGCCGGGATGTAGGACAGCCCGAACTGCAGTTCGCCGCCGGGGTTCGGGTGCACGCCCGACAGTTGCAGGTCGTGGCGCGTCGCGTAGTTGGGCTGATCGATGTAGTCTTCGCGGAACAGCGCATAGCTGAGTTTCAGGCCGCCGCCGATCGGCACGTTCTCGATGCCGGCGCCAAGACCGCTCGGGTTCCAGTAAAAGAAATCGTTGGTGTGGACGTCGTTACGCCGGTAGTAGATGCGGCCAAACCAGATTCGCGTGCCGTCGAGCCCTGGAATGTCGGTGAGCTGCACGTACGACTGCGGCAGGCGGATCTGGCCGTGGTTGCCGTTGAAGGTCGGCAGACGATCAAGATCGTTCACGAGACTCGCCATGCCTACCGCGGAAAGCTGCATGCCATTGGCGAACTTGTAGAGCGTCTGGTCGATCTCCAGTTCGCCGTAGACCTGGCATTCATTGCCGAGCCGATATTTGCTCGGTGCGCCGGGCAACTGGAAGCATGCCTGCGAATGGCTGTCGCTCGTCCCGACGCCGGCCCGCATATAACCGTGGAACTGCGTCCAGGGTGTCAGCTGATTCCACGCCGACGACGGCGTCGGCGTGACCACGTTGGCCGGGCTGGTGTCGGCCGGTACGACGCCGGTCGACAGCGCGAGCGCGTCCGGACCGGCACCGGCGGCCACGGTTGCGGCAGAATCCGGGGCGGCGTGCAACGCCATCGATGCGGCGGTCAGCGAGCAGGCGGCGGCGAGCCGCGCGAGTCGGAAAGGCCTACGCACGCGGCGGTGGGCCGCGCGGCTTGCTTCGTCGAACATGAAGGTGTCTCCAAACGTTGGATGCGCGCCGCGTACGATGCGCGGCGTCGTCGAATGTGTATTGATGCCGGGTCGTCCGTCCCGGTTACCGCATGCCGGCGTGACTGACACGCCGCGCCGGCATGCCGCCCGTCAGCCCGCGACGTCGAGATCGAGGTCGAGCACCGGCGACGCGTTGCCGCTCGCCGGTTGCGGCGCATGAATGCGGATCGGTTCGCCCGCTGCCGCGCTCGCATAGATCGCGTCGAGAATCTCCATCACGATCAACCCTTCCTCGCCCGGCGCGGGATGCGGCACGTCGCACAGAATCGCCTCCGCGTAGTCGTACATCGCGGAACGCGCGCCGTCGGCGGGCGGATTCAGATGCATGTCGAACTGTGCGCCGTGCTGCTCGATGAAGATGTGCGCATCGAACGTGTAGCCTTCGTTCAGGTTCTTCTGCAGCAGCCCGGCGCGCGTGCCGAGCAGGCGCGTCTCCATCAGCTCCGCCTCCTGGATATGGGTGGCCCACGATGCCTCGAGCGCGAGCGTCGCGCCGTTGTCGAAACGGATCATCGCCGCGGCGAGATCCTCGACGTCGAAGGTCTTGCCGGCATGCGCCGCAAGCGAGCGCGCGATAGGATCGTAGGTGCTGCCCATCACCCAGACGGGCTTCGGATAGCCCATCAGCCACAACGCGAGATCGAGGCGATGCACGCCGAGATCGATGAGCGGCCCGCCCCCCGCCAGCGCCTTCGTGCCGAACCAGCCGCCGAAGCCCGGCATCCCGCGCCGGCGGTGCCAGACGGTGCGACCGAAGTAGAAATCGCCGAACACGCCACCGTCGACCTGCGCCTTCAACGCGCGCGACTGCGCGCTGAAACGGTAGGAGAAGTTGATCATCAACCGCTTGCCGGCACGCTGCGCGGCGATCAGCATCTCGCGGCCCTCGTCCGCATTCAGCGCCATCGGCTTCTCGCACAGCACGTGGCAGCCGGCGTCGAAAGCCGCGAGCGTCAGCTCGCGATGAAACTTGTTCGGCGTGCAGACGCTGACGACGTCGAGCCGCTCCGCGGCGAACATCGCGTCCGCCGATGCGTAGCGCGCGTCGATCCCGAACGCGTCGCCGATCTTCGCGATGCGCTTAGCGTCGGGATCAGCGATCGCGACCACATCGACGTCCGGGTGCTCGCGCCAGCCCTCGATATGCTTGCGGCCGATGCCGACTCCGATCACGCCCACGCGCAGGCGCCTGCCGCGCGCCACCGCCGCGGCTTCAGGCAACTCCACCTTGTAGTCGTCGTTCATGCGAGATCTCCCGCGGTCTGCTGGATACCGACGTGTGCGAATTGCCCGCTCTTCTCGCTGAGTACCTCGAGCGGCAGCGACATCGGACAACGGTCCGCGAGATTCACGCGCGGCGCGGCCCACTGCACGGCATTCGCGATCACGCGTTGCACGTTGCAATCGTGATAGGTCGGATAGGCTTCATGGCCCGGACGGAAGTAGAAGATCCGGCCGTGGCCGCGCTCCCAGCAACAGCCGGAGCGAAACACCTCGCCGCCCTCGAACCACGAGATGAATACCGTTGCATCCGGCTGCGGAATATCGAAGCGCTCGCCGTACATCTCCTCGTGCGGCAGCTCGAAATACTCGCCGAGCCCGGCCGCGATCGGATGCGACGATTCGACGACCCACAACCGCTCCTTCTCCGCGGCCTCGCGCCACTTGAGCGAACAATTCGTGCCGAGCAGGCGGCGAAAGATCTTCGAGAAATGCCCCGAATGCAGCACGATCAGGCCCATCCCCTCGAGCACGCGGCGCTGCACACGCTCGACGATTTCGTCGGATACCTTCGCATGAGCCTTGTGCCCCCACCAGATCAGCACGTCGCACGCGGCGAGACGCGCCTCGTCGAGCCCGTGCTCCGGCTGGTCGAGCGTCGCGACGCCGATCTCCAGCGGCAGCGCGCCATGCCCGAGCGCGGGCGTTTCCGCCAACGCACTGGCGATCACCTGGTGCAGGCCGTCCGGATAGATCGCGCGCACGCCGGCGTTTTCGCGTTCGTGCTCAAATTCGTTCCAGACGATCACCGAAAGTTTTTTAGTTTGCATAACTATCCTTTTTGTATAAGTTGGCGCCGATTCGACAGCGGCCGCGCGCCGTGGCCGCCTGAAAGCCGTGACCGGATTTAGCGCGTGGTGCTCAGGCCGTCGCGCGCGTCGCGGCAGCGGCGTCGCTCGGCATGCGCACGGCCGCGCGACCGTCCGGGTGAAACAGGTGCAGCGCGCCGGCCGGCAGGTCGACGCGGATACGCTCGCCGATCCGCGCGCCGGCAGCGTCGGTCTTCGCGACGATCGGCTGCGCGGCAAGCGGCGTATTCAGGTAGAGATAGGTATGTTCGCCCATTTGCTCGACGTGCGCGACTTCTCCCGTCACGTCGCCGGACCCGACCCGCACATGCTCGGGGCGAATGCCCAGCGTCACGTCGCCGCCCCACGCGAGGCCGTCGCCCGATACGCTTGAGACGAGCGCGTGGCCGCCGGCCAGCGTGCGCACGTCGCGGGCGCCCGCCGACACGACGGTCGCCGGCAGGAAGTTCATCGCCGGCGAGCCGATGAAACCGGCCACGAATTGGCTCGCCGGGCGGTGATAGAGGTCGAGCGGCGTGCCGACCTGCGCGACGCTCGCGACGCCGGCCCGCCCTTCGAGCGGGCGCAGCAGGACGATCTTGTCCGCGAGCGTCATCGCCTCGACCTGGTCGTGCGTCACGTAGATCATGCTGGTGCTGTCCAGGTTGCGATGCAGCTTCGCGATCTCGACGCGCGTCTTCACGCGAAGCGCGGCATCGAGGTTCGACAACGGCTCGTCGAACAGGAACACCTTCGGCTTGCGCACGATCGCGCGGCCGATCGCGACACGCTGGCGCTGGCCGCCGGACAACGCACCGGGCTTGCGCGCGAGCAGTTCGTCGAGGCGCAGCGATTCGGATGCAAGCCGCACGCGCCGGTCGACCTCGTCTTTCGGCAAACCCAGGTGCCGCAGGCCGAACGCCATGTTTTCGTAGACCGACATGTGCGGATACAGCGCGTAGCTCTGGAACACCATCGCGATGTCCCGGCGCGCGGGCGCCAGCGCATTGACGCAGCGCCCGTCGATCCACACGTCGCCGGCGCTCTGTTCGTCGAGTCCGGCAATGATCCGCAGCAACGTCGACTTGCCGCAGCCCGACGGACCGATGAACACGCAGAACTCGCCGGGCTCGACCGTCAGGTTCACGTCATGGAGGATCGGGGTTGCACCGAACTGCTTGTGAAGACCGCTCAACTTGATCTGGCTCATGCTTTCACTCCTGTTTGACGACGGCGGGCCTATGCCCGCTCAACCCTTGACCGCGCCGGCCGTCAGCCCGGACACGATCTGACGCTGACAGACCATCACCAGCAGCACGAGCGGCACCGTGACGATCACCGATGCGGCCATGATCGTTCCCCACGGCAGCTCGAAGCTGCTCGCGCCGGAGATCATCGTGATCGCGACCGGGACCGTCCGCTGCCCGGACGAGATCGTGAAGGTCAGCGCGAACAGGAACTCGTTCCAGGCCGACACGAACGCGAGCAGCGACGTCGCGGCGAGCGCGGGCCGCAGCAGAGGCATGAAGATCCGGAAGATCAGCGTGAACACGCCGACCCCGTCGACCAGCGCCGCCTCCTCCAGTTCGCGCGGCAGTTCGCGCATGAACGTGACGAGGATCCAGATCGTGAACGGCAGTGTGAAGATCAGGTCCGAGAGCACGAGTGCGCCGAGGCGGTCGTACAGGCCAAGGGCGCGGATCAGCTCGAACAGCCCCGACAGGATCGCGACCTGCGGAAACATCGAGACGCCGAGGATGCACATCATCAGCACGCCGCGCCCGCGAAACGACACGCGGCCGAGCGCGTACGCTGCCAGCACCGATACCGCGAGCGACAGCGCCACCGCGCCGCCAGCAACCCACGCCGAATTCAGCAGGTACGCGCCGAACGGCTGGTCGCGGAACAGCTGCCGGTAGTTGTCGAGCGAAGGGCTCGCCGGAAACAGCGACGTATCGAACAGCGCATCGCCATGCTTGACGGACGTGCCGATCATGTAGACGAGCGGGAACAGCGCGACCGTCAGCACGAGCGCCGACAGCACCCCGTATACCGCGGTCTCGAGCGGATGCTTCTTCATCTCAGGCCTCCTGGATCCCGCGCCGGCTGACGGCCATGTAGCCGACGGTGAACAGCACGATCGTCACGAACAGCAGCATCGCCGACGCCGACCCAAAGCCCACCTGCTGGAAATCGATCAGTTGTTCACGCACGTACACCGACATGCTTTTCGTGACACGGCTGTTCGACGTCATCACGTAGATCAGGTCGAACACGCGCAATGCGTCGAGCGATCGGAAGATCATCGCGACCAGCACGCCGGGCAGGATCAGCGGCAACGTCACCGACCGGAACACGCGCCAGCGCGGAACGCCGTCGACGCGAGCGGCCTCGTAGCAGTCACGCGGCACGGTCTGCAGCGCGGCGAGCATCAGCAGCGCCATGAACGGTGTGGTCTTCCAGACGTCGACGAACACGATGGTCGGAAACACGAGGCTTGCATCGGCGGTGAACGCGAGCGGTTCGCGAATCGCGCCGATCGCCATCAACATCGCGTTGACGATGCCGAACTGGTCGTTGAGCATCCAGCTCCAGATCTTCGCGGACACGACGGTCGGGATCGCCCACGGCACCAGCACGGCCGCGCGCAGCAGCATGCGCAACCGCGACGGTACGTCGAGCAGCAGCGCCACGCCGAGCCCCGCTGCCGTCTCGAGCAGCACCGATACGACGGCGAACAGCACCGTGTTGCCCACCGCCTGCCACCACGACGGGTCGCGCAGGACGCCCGCCGCACCGATGTAGTTGTCGAGGCCGACGAACCGCCGCTGCGTCAGGTCTGACAGCTGCGCGTCGGTCAGGCTGAACCAGGCGGTGCGCAACAGCGGCCAGCCGGCGATCGCCACCAGCATCAGCATCGCCGGTGCGACCAGCAGCCACGCCTGGCGGCGGCGCGCACTCGCCAGCCCATATCCGGCTCGCGCCGGACTCTCTACCAATGAAGGAGTCCTGCCTATTTTGACACTTGCAGTTCTCATGGAAAGTCTCCCGTCAGGGCCGGCGCCGACGGGCGGCCGGCCGGGTCGATCGTTCGTGAGGCGCCGCGCTCAGCGCCAGTTGCCGCCCGGTGCGAGCCGGTTGAGCGACGCTGCGAGCCTCGCGAGCGCGCTCGCCGCGGTGTCGCTGCCCGCGAGCACGTCGTGCACGGCATTCCAGAACTGGTTGCTGACCTGGGTGTATTTGGCGCCGGTGACCATCGATGGCCGGGCGACTGCGCTGTTGAAGATCTGCAGCAGGTCGGCCATGTACGGGCGGGCCTGGAGGACGTCCTTGTCGTGGTAGAGCGCGGGTATCGTCGGATTGAACGACGCCTGCACCGCGCGTATCTTCTGCGCTTCCGCGCTCGACATGTACATCACGAGATCGGCGGCGAGCTTCGGGTTGGGCGAGTAGCGCGACACCGCGAGGTGCCAGCCGCCAAGTGAGGCGACCTGACGGCCATCGGCGCCGCCCTTCGGCAGCGGTGCGATGCCGACCTTGCCTTTTATCGGACTACCGTCGCGGTTAGCGATGGCCAATGCGTACGGCCAGTTGCGCATGAACACCGCGTTGCCTGCCTGGAACACGCCGCGCGACTCTTCCTCGCCGTAGTTCAGGACCGCCTTCGGGCTGATCGTGCCGACCCATTTCGCGGCCTGGTCGAGCCCCTTGATCGCTCCCGGGTTATCGATCGTGACGTGTCCCTTGTCGTCGACCACCGTGCCGCCGTTGTGGCTGGCGATCCATTCGAGCGCATCGCAGGTGAGCCCTTCGTAGGCACGCCCCTGCCAGACGAAGCCCCACAGCTTCTCGTTGCCGGCGGCACGTTCGCTCGCCTGGATCCTGCGCGCGGTCGCGTCGAGTTCGTCCCACGTCGCGGGCACCTTCGCCCGGTACTTGTCGAGCAGGTCCTTGCGGTAGTACAGCACGCCCGTGTCGATGAACCACGGCATCGCGACCAGCCTGCCGTTCACGGTGTTGTTCGCCACGATGCTCGGGAACGACTGGCTTTCCTGACCTTTGCTGTACGGCTTCAGGTCGACCAGGTGGTTCGCGAGGATCCCCGGCCAGACCCCATCGATCTGCATCACGTCGATCTTGTCCGATCCGCTGCCGAGGAGCTGCTGATAGAGCGCGAGCTGCTCGCTCGAGTTGTTCGGCATGCTGATGAGCTCGACCTCGTTGCCGGTCTTCTCGGCCCAGTGCTTCGCGGCGGCCTGGCAGGTTTCCTGGTCGAGGCCTGCCGTGCCGCACGCAATCCTCAGCGTCGCCGCACCGGCCGTAGCGGCCGTCATCGCAAGCGCCATCGCCAGCATGGCCGACTTGATCTTCGTCATAGGGTGTCTCCGTCCGTTGTTCGATTTTTGCGCCGTGGCGTCGCGACCACGTCGCCGTTGCCGTACCGCTATGAAACACCCGTCCCGTTAATCGAAAATTTCGGAAACACGCGTTGCCATTAACAATCGAAACAATCGGCGCCGGGCGTCAATCCAGCAGCGCGGCGAGCGCCGCCAGATCGAACGGCTTCTGCACGAACGGCCGGTCCGCCCGCCAGTCGGGATGCGCCTGATGCATCTCGGGCGGCAGGCCCGAGGTCAGCGCCACGCGCTGGGCCGGCCAGCGCTCGGCGAGCCGCGCGGCGAATGCGATGCCGCTGCCGCTCGCGCCGAGCGACATGTCCGACAGCACGAGCTCGACCGGGCCATGCTCGGCCAGCCAGCGCAGCGCGGCGTCGCCGTCGGCCACCGCGTCGGCCTGTGCACCAAGCGCCTCGAACTGGCTGACCGCCGTGTCACGCACCTCGGCATCGTCGTCAACCACCAGCACGCGTACTCCCCGGTGCGCTTGCGCGTGCCGGACGCGCCCGGACGCGGGCCCGCCGTGCCGCATCGCCAGCCTGACGACGGGCGGGCCGCTGTCCGGCAATCGAAGCTCGATGCGCGTGCCCCGGCCGATCTCGCTGTGAATCCGCAAATCGCCGCCACTTTGCCGGACAAACCCGTACACGCTGCTGAGCCCGAGCCCGCTGCCTTCGCCTGCGGCCTTGGTCGTGAAGAACGGCTCGATCACCTTGTCGAGCAGCACGGACGCGATGCCGCACCCGGTATCCGTCACGCTCAGCACGATCGTCGCCGGGTCGCCCGTTGCATCGGACGCCGGCTCGCGATGCGCGGACAGCGTGAGCGTCCCGCCGTCCGGCATCGCCGCCGCGCTGTTGAGCGTCAGGTTGAGCACCGCGTTCTCGAGCTGACCGCGGTCGACGTT
>NZ_JAAGPG010000313.1:0-9961 GCF_017104665.1 Burkholderia sp. Se-20378
CGCCTGCACCGGCACTTCCGGCGGCGGGACGACCGGCGGCGGCGGCGGCGCGAATTTCGGCGGCGGGAGTTTGACCACGGGCATCGGCGGTGGCGGCGGTGGCTTGACCGGCTCGATGATGCGGGTTTCGATCGGGTGCTGGATCACCTGCACGACTTTCGTCGCGAGGCCGTTGAGCAGCGCGTAGATCAGCACTGCATGCAGCACCAGGACGATTCCGATGCCGCCGAACCGGCGTACCGGATTCTGTTGCTTCTTGCCGAACTCCCGCGGGCGGCCCAGCGTAGCCAGTCCGCTGTTCGACGTAGCCAGATGTTCTTCGACTTTCATGCCCACCATCCATCCCCCAAGCGATTCGCCCAGTTCCGGATCGCTGCCGGCGGCAAAGCCAGGTCGGCATCGCCACCGCATCAACCCGAACATTTCATTTCAAATTCAATTAGCAATCCGAATTGAAAGAATTACATTCGAATTCCAATTCATTCTTTTTCAAGGAATCGTTCCGGCCGGCGCGGCCCGGTTTTACACCGTAAAACCACGCGCCTGCACGTTCAGGCAATTGTCAGCTGAGCGGGCGGCGCCTCGTGTTTCGTCTGACGATTCGTCGTTCGTTACACGCCGATGTCAATTGCGCCGTTCACTTGGGTGCAGAAGATAGCAAGGAAAAAATTTTGACGTCAAACTTTATTTGATACCCGAATACAAAGTTTGGAGGGTTTATTCAAATAATATTCCGGTAAGCACAAATCAAACTTTTATTATTAAAACGGTAATTGAATTGTATGGATATATGCGAAAACGGATATTAAGTTGTTTCAACATAAATACCGGCATATTTCCCGCACTGCATCAAAATCGGCCACAAGAGAAGCAACCGGGACGGTGCATGCCCTCCTCTCGTCAACGTCCGCATCGGTCGCGCATTGCGCTGTCCGACCACCTCGAACCGGCCGAACAGCGATTCCTCAAGACATCCAACACCCTCTGGATATCCGAACGGTTAATCCGGAATGCGATTCAAATCCAAGGTCGACACATCGACCAAAGATCGACACAATAATTTCGCATATCGAATTAACTATCGCGCGACATACCCACTGCCTCGACACACAACCGTGTCACACAGGCACCGACCGGCGCCGATGCACCGCACGCGTCAGGAGTGCATGCCCTGCATCTTGTGCGAGAAATGCGCGCGCTCGGCTGTCTCCATCAGCATCAGGAATTCATCCTGCATCATGTGGATCAGCGCTTCGTGGTCGCCGGCCTCGAAATAGACTTCCGGCTGCTGCGCGAGACGTTCCTCGAGAAACGTCTTCATGCCGTACGCCATGCATACCGGCGGCAACGCGCCCATGTCGCAATCCTTGAACAGCTCGCGCAGCTCGACCTCCCGGGCGAGCACGAGATGGCGTCCCGTCTTCACCCAGAGATCCGACAGGTGTACGGCGTACGTGGTCGGCAATACGGCGGCGACGTAGCCTTCGTCGTCTTCGAGGAGCACGGTTTTCGCGAGGCGATCGCCGGGAATATGCGCGGCGGCGGCCGTCTCCATGCTCGTATGGCTATAGGGGTGGTACACCACTTCGTACCGCGATGACTTCTGACGCAGGCAATCCTGCAGGGTGGCTGACACAGGCATGGCACACCTCGTCTGGGCGAAACGGGCGAACGGCGTTCGCACCGGATTCGTTCAGCATAGGTCGCATTCCGGCGGATGGAAATCCTCACCGCTCCCGCGCCTCCCACGGGCTCGAATCCCGGGTTCAGTCCCCCGGGTCCAGGCCTTTTTCGCGTAGCCATTCCCGATTGAAAAGCCGCGCGCGATAGATGTCACCACGATCGCACAGCAAGGTCACGATCGTGTGCCCCGGCCCCATCCGGCGGGCCAGCCAGACCGCCGCCGCAACATTGATGCCGCTCGATCCGCCGACATACAGCCCTTCCTCGCGCAGCAGCCGGTAGACCATCGTCACGCACTGCTGATCGTCGATCCGTACGGCGTCGTCGATCGGCGTGCCCGCAAGGTTTTCGGTGACGCGCGTCGATCCGATGCCTTCGGTGATCGAGCTGCCTTCTGCGCCGAGGTCGCCCGTTTTCACGTACCCGTAGAGCCCGCTGCCGTGCGGGTCGGCCAGCACGATCCGGACGTCCGGATTCTGCTCTTTCAGATAACGGCTCACGCCGGCCAGCGTGCCACCCGTCCCGGTCGCGCAGACGAACGCATCGATCGTGCCCGCCGTATCGCGCCAGATTTCGGGCCCGGTCGTCTCGTAGTGCGCCTGCCGATTGATCACGTTGTCGAACTGATTGGCCCACACTGCGTTGTCGAGTTCGTCAGCGAGCCGCCCGGCAATCTTCTGATAGTTGTTCGGGTCACGGTAAGGCGCCGCCGGCACCGGTCGCACCTCGGCGCCGAGCGTGCGCAGGATAGCCAGCTTGTCCGGCGATTGCGTGTCGGGAATCACGATCACGCAGCGATAGCCGCGCGCCGCGCAGATATGCGCCAGACCGATGCCGGTGTTGCCCGCCGTACCCTCGACGACGGTGCCGCCCGGCTTCAGCACGCCACGCCGCTCGGCGTCGCGGATGATGTAGAGCGCCGCGCGGTCCTTCACCGACCCGCCCGGATTCATGAATTCCGCCTTGCCCAGGATCTCGCAGCCCGTCTCGGCGCTGAGCTTCGTCAAGCGAATCAGCGGCGTGCGCCCCACGCAGTCGACGAAGCCTTGTCGCACGTCCATGTCTGCCTCCGTTGCCTTCGTGCAGCGCTCGCGCCACACACAACGAAGGATAGGCCGCCCTCGCGGCTTTCGTCGCCGGCCGCCGCGTATTAAGCTTGAAGGGCCCATTGCGGCGCACGCGCCGCATCGCGAGACGAGGTCCGCCATGCTGCAACTGCACACTGTTGCCATCGACAAGCCCGAGACCGTGAACTTCATCCTCGGCCAGTCGCATTTCATCAAGTCCGTCGAGGACATCCACGAGGCGCTGGTCGGCACCGTGCCCGGCATCCGCTTCGGGCTCGCCTTCTGCGAGGCGTCGGGCAAGCGGCTGGTGCGCCACTCCGGCACCGATGCGGCGCTCGTCGAACTGGCCTGCCGCAACGCCAGCGCGATCGGCGCCGGTCACGCGTTCATCGTGTGCCTCGGCGACGGATTCTTTCCGGTCAACGTCCTCAATGCGATCAAGGGCGTGCCGGAGGTCTGCCGCATCTACTGCGCGACCGCGAACCCGACCGAGGTGATCGTCGCGGAAACCGCGCAAGGGCGCGGGGTCGTCGGCGTCGTCGACGGCTTCGGGCCGCTCGGAGTCGAAAATGACGACGACATCCGCTGGCGCAAGGACCTGCTGCGCACGATCGGCTACAAGGCGTAGGGATAGACTGCCCGGCCCCGGCCTGAAGACCTGGCTGCATTGGAGGTGCGTTGCGGTCGGGATTTCAGGACGGTCAGCGCCCAGACCGTTAGTTGCATTTTTGACGCAATCGCGCCGCCATTCGTGTCGTGTCGCTGGCGTCCGCCTGCCCTATACTGCCCGCAGCAGACTGACTGACGGCGCGCTGACGCACCGGCCGCCGCGATTCTTCCCGGAGCCACCATGCATTACCAGTTGACCTACGAACTCGTCGACGATTACCTGTCCCGTCGCGAACCGTTCCGCGCCCAGCACCTCGCACTTGCGCAGGCTGCGACCGAACGCGGCGAACTCGTGCTCGCCGGCGCGCTGTCGGATCCGGCCGATCAGGCCGTGCTCGTGTTCGAAGGGGATTCGCCGGAGGCGGCCGAGTCGTTCGCGCGCGCCGATCCGTACGTGCAGAACGGTCTCGTGAAATCGTGGCGCGTGCGTCCGTGGCGCGTCGTGATCGGCAAGCACGCGCCGCCCCGCGCGTGAAGCGAGACTACAGCCACCCTGCCCGCTTGAATCGCCACCACAGCGCGAAGTCGGCGACGACCATCACGGCGATACAGCCGTAGAAACCGTATTTCAGGTGCAGTTCGGGCATGTTCGCGAAGTTCATCCCGTAGATGCCGGCGATCATCGTCGGGATCGCGAACAGCGCGGCGAACGAGCCGAGCCGCTTCGTCACTTCGCTCTCGGCCAGCGAAATCATCCCGAGATTGACCTGGATCGCCGTGACCACCATCTCGCGCCGCCCTTCGATCGTCTTCACGATCCGCTGCAGATGGTCGTACACGTCGCGGAAGTACGGCTCCATGCCGCTGCAGACCTGCGGAATGCGCCCGCCGGTGAGCTTCGCAAGCGGCTCGACCAACGGCGCCGTGTGCTGGTACAGCATCACGAGCCGGCGCTTCAGCGAATAGAGATCCTCGATGATCGCGCGCGACGACGCGGGCGTGGCCTTCGCGAAGATGCGGTCCTCGAGCTCCTCGAGCTCGGTGCCGAGCGTTTCGAGGATCGGGAAATAGCGGTCGACGACCTGGTCCATCAGCGCGTAGAACACGAATGCCGAGCCCTCCTGGAGCAGATGCGGCTCGCGCTCGCAACGCTTGCGCACGTCGCGGAAATCCTGCTCGGTATGGTTGCGGATCGACAGCACGTAATTCGGTCCGACGAACACGTTCAGCTCGCCGACGTTCAATTCATCGTCGTCGTCCAGCTCGACCATATGCAGCACCGCGAACAGCGAATCGCCGTACTCCTCGATCTTCGGGCGCTGATGCCCCTTGCGGGCATCCTCGAGCGCCAGTTCGTGCAGCCCGAACTCCTCGCCCATCAGGTCGAGTTCGGCAGGCGTCGGATCCTTCAGCGCGACCCACACGAAGCATTCGGGCTTCGACACGTAGTCGCTGATGGCGTCGATATCGATGTCGGCCAGCTTGCGGCCGTCCTGGTATGCAGCACAGTTGATCAGCATGTTGTCCGTGATGTTGCGGTTTGCGCATCAGTTTACCGGTTTGCTGCGCGGGCGGCCCGGCTTGCGCGGCACGGCGATATTGGTCATGATCGGTCTGCGTGCGCCGCAGCATGCGCACCCGGACACTTCGGACCACAAGCCGCACGGCCGTGCGGCCCAACCGTCAAGGAGACTGACCCATGTGGTATTTCTCGTGGATACTCGGCATCGGCGTGGCGCTCGGCTTCGGCATCATCAACGCGATGTGGCTGGAAGCGGAGGTCTTCTCGCGCGGCGACAAGCGCAACGGCGCGTCGGGCCCGCGCTCGGGAGGCAAGGCTTCGTGACGCACCTGGTGTTCTTCTGCGGTCACGCCGGCACCGGCAAGACCACGCTCGCGAAGCGGCTCATCGGGCCGCTGATGCGCGCGACCGGCGAGGCCTTCTGCCTGCTCGACAAGGACACGCTGTACGGCCGCTACAGCTCGGCCGCGATGGGTGCGCTCACCGAGGATCCGAACGACCGCGACAGTCCGCTCTACCTGAAGCACCTGCGCGATCCCGAATACCAGGGCCTGCTCGACACGGCCCGTGAAAATCTCGCGCTCGGCATCGGCGCGCTCGTGGTCGGCCCGCTGTCGCGCGAAGTGCGCGATCGCCGCATTCTCGACCGTGCGTGGCTCGGCATCACACCCGACGTCACGCTGACGGTCGTCTGGGTCCACACGTCGGAAGACGTCGCGCACCAGCGAATCGTCGCGCGCGGCAACCCGAACGATGCCTACAAGCTCACGCACTGGGACGAATATCGGCAGCGCCGCTTCGTGCCGACCGGCCACGAATGCGACGGTATCGTGATGTTCGACAACACCGCGCCGTCCGACGCCGACGTCGACACCTTGCTGTACCGCATCGCGCCGCCCCCTCCCGCGGCCACGATCGTCCCGCCGCTGCCGGCCTGACCGCCGCCCTTTTTTCGTTCCCCGCAAAAAACAACGCCGGAAGCGCTGCTGCGCTCCCGGCGTCGTACGGCCCTCGTGCCTGAGGCTGGCGGGTGGTCAGGCCACTTCGTGCACGCGCTCCATCGTGCCGCCTTCGTACAGCTTGCCGAAGCGGTTCGACAGGAACGCCTTCAGCGACACCTTTTCCTGCGGGATGAAACCGCTCTGCGGCAGCTTCTTTTCGCGGAACAGATCCAGCACCGCGCACATCGCGCCGGCCGTCGTGATCTGGATCGCGCTCATGTGCATCCCGCACACGTCCTTCGCGAAAATCTTGCGCGTGAACACGTCCTGCACCAGCTGGCCGTCCTTCACGCCCGTCACCGTGATGAACACGAGCACGACGTCCTGCTTCGTCGACGGCACCGCGCGGCGCATGATCGACTTCAGCGTGTCACGGTCGGTCGACAGGCGCAGGTCTTCGAGCAGGAACTGCACGAGATCGCGGTGGCCCGGATAGCGCACCGACTTGTAGTCGAGCGTCTCGACCTTGCCCGACAGCGTTTCGCACAGCGTGCCGAGGCCGCCCGACGTGTTGAACGCTTCGTATTCGGTGCCGTCCAGCGAGAAGTGCTCGAGGCCTTCGAGCGGCTGCACCCATTGCTTGCGGCCGTCGCGGATCGCTTCGCACGGCTGGCAGTATTCGTTGATCAGGCCGTCGACGCTCCACGTCAGGTTGTACTTCAGCGCGTTGGTCGGATACTCGGGCAGCGCGCCGACGCGCATCTTCACGTCGCGTACTTCGCTGAAGCCGTTCACCAGCTCATGTGCGGCGAGACCGATGAAGCCCGGTGCAAGGCCGCACTGCGGCATGAACGCACGGTCGGAGCCTTCGGCCAGTTCGCGGATCGCGTGGGTTGCGCGCACGTCTTCGGTCAGGTCGAAGTAGTGCACGCCGGCAGCCTTCGCGGCGGCGGCCACGTTGACCGCGAGGTAGTAAGGCAGTGCGTTGACGAGCGCATCGAAGCCCTTCACGGCTTCGCGAATCGCGTTCGCGTCGGCCGAATCGACCCGTTGCGTCGCGATGCCTTCGCGCGACAGCTTTGCAAGCGCATCCGCATCACGGTCGAACGCGACGACTTCGTAGTCGCCCGTTTCACGCAGCATGTGAGCAATGGTGTGGCCGATCAGACCTGCGCCGACGATGGCGATTTTCATGCGCTTATCTCCTGATGATGGGTTGGTGTTGTGAACGGCGTTGAGCCATGAACACAGTTTAGGGACGCTCAAAATCAGTTCCAAGACGAAGAATGATGCGAAACGACCGATAATTTCGACGTTCCGACGACACATTTCGTCGAAACGTCGAAATGGCGCTTTTTTCCCGCTGCCGGCCTCGCTATGGCTGGCCTAAGTCTTGGGTTTCAGACTGCATGCCGACCACCCGATTGCCAAGGAGGCATCGCATGCAATCCCTGCCCGCCCATCGCCCGCCGCACTGGCTGAACAAGGTGCCCGACGTCGCACTGTCGTTCTGGATCATCAAGATCATGTCGACCACGGTCGGCGAAACCGGCGCGGACTTTCTCGCGGTCAACGCGGGGCTCGGCCAGACCGTCACCCGCGTCGCGATGGCGTCGCTGCTCGCGATCGCGCTGTGGCTGCAGTTGCGCACGCGCCGCTACGTGCCGTGGATCTACTGGCTCACGGTGGTGCTGGTCAGCATCGTCGGCACGCAGATCACCGACCTCCTCACCGACGTCCTGAACGTCAGCCTCTATGCGAGCACCGCCGCGTTTGCCATCGGGCTCGCCGCGATCTTCTTCGTGTGGCATCGCGTCGAAGGCACGCTGTCGATCGACACGATCGTCACGCCACGGCGCGAGCTGTTCTACTGGGCCGCGATCCTCTGCACGTTCGCGCTGGGCACCGCCGCGGGCGATCTCGCCACCGAGGCGCTCGGGCTCGGCTTCACGCTCGGCGCGCTGTGCTTCGGCGCATTGATCGCGGCCGTGTTCGCGATGTGGCGACTCGGCGCCAATGCGGTGCTGGCGTTCTGGATCGCGTACATCCTGACGCGCCCGTTCGGCGCGTCGCTCGGCGACCTGCTCACGCAGGCCCGCACCTATGGCGGGCTCGGCTTCGGCGCCGCCTGGACGAGCCTGCTGTTCCTGACCGTGATCGTGCTGCTCGTCGCCGTCGCGCAGTTCGGCAGCGGCCCGCGCACGCCTGCCGGCACCACCGAATGACGCCCTTTACTTTCCGCTCTTTCCCTTCATCGAATCGAGGACACGCCATGCGCATCCCCCATCCCGTTTCCCGTCTCGCCGTTGCCGCGGCCACGATTGCCCTGCTGAGCGCCGCCGCCGGCTGCTCGAAGCAGCAGGATGCGAACGCAGCGACTTCGGCGCCCGCCTCGGCCGCCGCATCGCCTGCTGCGGCCCACGCCTCGAAGCTCGGCGACCTGTCGCAGTTCCGCACGATCGCCGTCGACGTGAACACGCTCGTCGCCAAGGGCGACCTGCCCGGCGCGAAAACGCGCATCAAGGATCTCGAGATCGCGTGGGACTCGGCCGAAGCCGGCCTCAAGCCGCGCGCCGCCGCCGACTGGCACATGGTCGACCAGGAAATCGACCGGGCGCTTTCCGCATTGCGCGCGGACCATCCGACCCAGGCCGATTCGGCCGCCGCAATGAAGAACCTGCTCGCGGCCCTCGACCGGTTCAGCGGCAAATAAGGATCGCCGCGCGCCGCGACGCGTGACGCACGCGCGGGAATCGCATACGCTGGCGGCGTTTGCGCGGCACGGAGAACACGCATGCGAATACTGCTCGTCGAAGACGACCCGATGATCGGCGAGGCCGTCCATGCCGCGTTGAAGGACGCGTCGTACGCCACCGACTGGGTCACCGACGGCGTGCGCGCGTTGACCGCGTTCGCCGCGCAGCCCTACGACCTGATCCTGCTCGACCTCGGCCTGCCCGGCCGCGACGGGCTCGACGTGCTGGCCGCCATCCGCGCGAAGGACGCCAGCGCGCCGCTGCTGATCGTCACCGCGCGCGACGGGCTCGACGATCGCCTGGCCGGCCTCGACGGCGGCGCAGACGACTACATCGTGAAACCGTTCGAGATGGCCGAGCTGCTCGCGCGGATTCGCGTCGCGATCCGGCGCCGGGCCGGTTCGGCTGCGCCGCTGCTGAGCAACGGCATCGTGTCGCTCGATCCGGCCACGCGCGAGGCCGCCGTCGACGGGCACGCACCCGTGCCGCTGTCGAATCGCGAATTCGCACTGCTGCGCGCGCTGCTGGTGCGCCCGGGTGCGATCCTGTCGCGGCGCGAGCTCGAGGATCGCCTGTACGGCTGGGGCGAGGAAGTCGAAAGCAACGCGGTCGAATTCCTGATCCATTCACTGCGCCGCAAGCTTGGCAGCGCCGTGATCAAGAACGTCAGGGGTGCGGGATGGATGGTTTCAAGAAACGGCTGAACGAATCGATCGGGTTCCGCCTGTCGGTCGCGCTGTCGGCCGCGATCCTGGTCGTCGCGACGGTCGCGGCCGCGTTCGCGTTTTCATCGGCATTCGACGAAGCGCACGAATTGCAGGACGACGTGCTGCGCGAGGTCGCGACGCTGCTCGACCGCGAGCACACGCCGTCGCTCCATACCGACGGCACCGGGCCCGCGCGCGAAAGCGACGAGCTGTCGCGCGTGATCGTGCAGCCGCTCGGCGGCACACCGCAGCCCGGCAGCGACGGCACGCCGCCGCTCGCGCTGGCGCCAACGCTCGCCGACGGGCTGCATACGGTCGATGCCGGCGGCAGCACGTATCGCGTGATGGTCCGGACCTTCGCGAACGGCGAGCGCATCGCGGTCGCGCAGGAAGCCGGCATGCGCGACGACGTCGCACGCGAAAGCGCGTGGCGCACCGCATTGCCGCTGCTGATCCTCGTCCCGATCCTGCTGCTGCTCGTCGCCGATCTCGTACGCAAGCTGTTCCGCCCGGTGGCCGTGCTGTCCGCCGGCATCGATGCGCGCGACGAGCACTTCTTCCGCGAACAGCATCAGCTGGCGGTCCGGATAGATGATCTGGCCGTCCTTCGTGACAACGCCGAGGCGGTCGCCGTCGCCGTCGAACGCGAAGCCGATCTCGGCGTCGGTGTCCTTCA
>NZ_JAAGPG010000314.1:0-9961 GCF_017104665.1 Burkholderia sp. Se-20378
TGGCGGGGGCGTGCGGGTCTCGGGGGCGCGCGTGGGCGGGGCGGAGCCGGACCGCGGGACCAGGCGCGCGACGACCGGGGGGGTGCTGCCCGGGGCGGGGGCGGGCGGCGCGATGCGCGCAGGGGGAGCCAACGGACATGGTAGGCGGAGCGCGGAAGGGTCGGGTGGCGCGCGAAGGGGCGGATCGTAGGGCCGGACGTAGGTCTAGGGCGCGGTGATTCCGGGCAGGGAGGGGGCGAGTGGCAGCGCGTTCATGTGGCGAAGTGGGCGGCGGCCATCGTCGGGAACGCGGCGCGCGTGTCGGCGTCGTCGGTTGCCGCGTCGCTGATCGCGATCCGGCACGCATCGAGCGGCGCGAGCCCCGCGACGATCAGCCGGGCCGCGTGCACGAGCAGGCGCGTCGACGCACCTTCGTCGAGCCCGTTGCCGGCTTGTGCCAGTGCGCGCGTGCGGTGGGCGAGATCGACGAGCCGGCGCGCGGTGTCGCGGTCGGCGCCGCTTTCGCGTACGACGACGTCGGCTTCATGCGCGGCATCCGGATAGCCGAAGTCGATCGCGACGAAACGCTGCCGCGTCGACGGCTTCAACCGCCGGTGCTCGCCGTGATAGCCGGGGTTGTACGAGATCACCAGATGGAAATCCGGATGCGCATGCACGACCTCGCCGAGCCGGTCGAGCGGCAGCACGCGCCGCGAGTCGGTCAGCGGATGGATCACGACCGTTGCGTCGGGGCGCGCCTCGACGATCTCGTCGAGATAGCAGATCGCGCCATGCCGCGCCGCGAGCGTGAGCGGCCCGTCGGCCCAGTAGGTGCCGTCGGCGTCGAGCAGGTGCCGGCCGGTCAGGTCGGCGGCCGACGTGTCGTCGTTGCACGCGACCTGGATCAGCGGCAGGCCCATGCGCCACGCCATGTACTCGACGAATCGGGTCTTGCCGCAGCCGGTCGGCCCTTTCAGCAGGACCGGCAGGTGATGGCGGCAGGCCGTCTCGAACCAGTCGGCCTCGGCGCCGGCCGGCTGGTAGAACGGCGCGTCGGCGATGCGGTGTCCGGCGAGCGGATCGGTGGCAAGCGGCGTATCGCGTGCGCTCATTACCACCTCCCGGTCATCATCAGCATGCCGGGCAACCAGCAGGTGCCGACGCCGATCGCGATCGTGTAGCCGGGCAGGAAGCGCACGCGCCGCTTCAGCCCCAGCGCGACGAAGAACAGGAACCACAGGCTCGACCACAGCAGCCACATGGTGCCGAAGCGCACGTCATGCGACGTGCCGGCATAGACGAGCGCGCTGATCGCGACGAACAGGCAATACCAGCCGAGGCCCGCGCCTTGCAGTCCGCGCCACTGCACGGCGGCGAGGTACAGGTACGTGAACGCGAACAGCAGGCCGCCCGCGCTCGAGAAATATTGCTGCGGCTCAGTGGCCTGCACGAGGCCGACGAGGTTGATCAGCAACGCGAGCAGCCCGACGAGCAGGTTCAGGCCGGCCGCATCGCGCGGTTCGATGCGGCCGGTGAGTGCGACGCCGTTGACGACCAGCACCGCACCGATGAAGAAGAGAGCGACACCGAGCATGATGAAGGCTCCAGAGTGGGACGGAGCCGTTCGCGCACGCGGCGCGAACGGCCGGGCAGGGCGCGGGCTCAGCGGTGCGCGGGCGCTTCGGACGGAATGCCTTCGATCGGGCATTCGGGCGTGCCGGGTGTCGCGCGCGTGAGGCGTTCGACGGCCTGGCGCGTGCCGTCCGGGTCGTTCACCCAGTTTGCGTAGAACTCGAACGGGCATTGCGCGACGCCGTTCGGCGATTCGCCGGAGCCGATCTTGCCCGTGTAGCCGCGGTGCAGCAGCTTGTACAGGTGGTTCTGCGACTGCATGTTGCGGCGTGCGTCGCGGATCAGGCTCACCGACAGCTCGGCATACTGCACGCCGTTTTCTTCCTCGCCGCATTCGCCGAGCGTGCGGCCGTCGAAGCCGACGATCGCCGAGTGGCCGAAATACGAATACACGCCGTCGAACCCGGACGCATTCGCGACCGCGACGTAGCAGTTGTTCATGAACGCCATCGCTTTCGACACGAGCACCTGCTGGTCCTTCGCCGGGTACATGTAGCCCTGGCAGCGCACGACGAGCTCGGCGCCGCGCATCGCGCAGTCGCGCCAGATCTCCGGGTAGTTGCCGTCGTCGCAGATGATCAGGCTGATCTTGAGCCCCTTCGGCCCTTCGGCGACATACGTGCAGTCGCCCGGATACCAGCCTTCGACCGGCACCCACGGCATGATCTTGCGGTACTTCTGCACGATCTCGCCCTGGTTGTTGATCAGCACGAGCGTGTTGTACGGCGCCTTGTTCGGGTGCTCCTCGTGGCGCTCGCCGGTCAGCGAGAACACGCCCCACACGTTGGCCTTGCGGCACGCGGCCGCGAAGATGTCGGTTTCCTCGCCGGGGATCGTCGAGGCCGTGTCGTACATCTCCTTCGCGTCGTACATGATCCCGTGCGTCGAGTATTCGGGAAACACGATGAGGTCCATGCCGGGCAGGCCGCGCTTGATGCCGACCACGCGCTCCGCGATTTCGCGGGCGTTCGCGATTACGTCGGCGCGCGTGTGCAGGCGCGGCATCTTGTACTGGACGACGGCGACGCCGACGGCGTCGTTGCTGCTGGAAATATCGCCATGACGCATGGTGTGCTCCTGGTTCGGGTGAAGACGTGCGTTTTCGAAAGGCAAAAAAAAGCCCTTGCCTCGACGAGCGAGGCAAGGGCTTCTTTGCCGGTCCGTTCATCCGACAACGCTGTCGGATAACGGGAATGCGGATGGGTGGCCCGGTGTGGGGCCGGCGAAGTGCGGGCTAGCGGGCACGCGCTTCGCACGATCGTGGGACGTCTTTGTCCACCGGATCGATGGGATGCACTCTAGGCAAAGTTTTTTTTGGATGCAACATCGCGTATACCCCTGCACGCGGTGAGGGCACGGCGACCG
Source organism: Burkholderia sp. Se-20378 (assembly GCF_017104665.1). Classification (NCBI taxonomy): domain Bacteria; kingdom Pseudomonadati; phylum Pseudomonadota; class Betaproteobacteria; order Burkholderiales; family Burkholderiaceae; genus Burkholderia; species Burkholderia sp. Se-20378. The sequence goes on from NZ_JAAGPG010000314.1 coordinate 2,977, forward strand.
GTGCGGCGTGCGTCCGGGATCGTGCATTGCGCTGGGCGATCGAGCGGGGTCGGACGCAAGTTTGCGTGAGCGACGGAGCGGCATCGCATCGCACCCGCGTCGACATGAGCGGATTGGCAGGCGCATCGGCAATGCGGAATAAGGTTGCGTCTACAACCTTTTAGCGTATGCCGATGCGGGTTGAATCGCGCTTAACTTCGATCGTTCGCCGCGTTGCTTTCGAGGAAACTGTCCACCGCGATCAGCGACTGTTCGTCGAGCGTGCCGAGCACGCTTTTCAGCTTCAGTTGCAGCTTCAGCGCATCGAGATAGCTGTCGAACAACTTCTGCCGGATGCCCGAGATGTCGCGCCGCAGGTTCAGCGTTTCGTACGTCGTGCTGTAGCCGACCTGATGCGCCTTCATCGACGAATCGTACGCAAGCCGCGCGGCCTGCAGCGACTGCTGCAGCGCGCGGATGCGCTTGCCGACCGATTCGAGCGCGGACAGCGCCTCGCGATGATCGGTGCCCAGTTGCTCCTCGACCTCGCGCAGCCGGTTGCGGTACTGCTCGGTCACGTGCTCGGCCTCCACCTGCCGGTAGTACACGCTGCCGCCGGAGAAGATCGGAATCGTCACCTGCACGCCGACCGCGCTCTGATGGAAGTCGGAGCGATCGGTGAGCCCGCGCAGGTTCGGGTTGAGCCCGCGCGAGTACGACGCGAACAGGTCGACGGTCGGCAAGTGCTCGGCGCTGACGCGCTTCGCGGCGAGCCGCGCGACCTGGACGTCGCGATAGGCCTGCCGGTACGCAGGGTTGTCCTGCGGTGCGTATTCGCCCGACGGAATGCGCGGCGACGAGCCGCGCATCGCGAGCCGCGGCCAGCGCGAGAAATCGATCGTCGAACCGAGCAGCGTCTCGTAGCGCGCGCGGCGCGCGTCGACGTCGGTTTGCGCGAGGGCTTCGTCGGATTCGGCGAGGCTGCGACGCGCCTCGATTTCAGCCGTATCGCCGATCGTCTTCATCCCGAGCTGCGCCATGCGTCGTGTATCGCTTTCGAGCCGGGTGAGCGCGTTCACTTCGTCGTCGGCCGACTGCAGCTTCTCGCGCGCGCTGAGCAGGTCGAAGCACGCGTTCGCGACGCGCAGGATCAGGTCCTGCCTCGCCACCTCGAGCTTCTGTTTCGCCGATTCCTCATACTCGGTCGCGCGCCGCATGTCGTACAGGTAGGGCACGTTGAACAGCGCCTGCGTGACTTGCGCGGAACCGTAAGCGGCATTGCTCGATCCGCTGACGTCGATCCCGAACAGATTCGCGTGCGTGCCGTAGCGCCCCCATTCGAGTTGCGCGGCAGCCTGCGGCAACATCTGCGCGCGTGCTTCGGGGAATTTCTGGCGGGCCGCGTCGTATTCGCTGCGCGCCTGCAGGTAGCGCGGATCGTGCACTGCCGCGTACTGGAAGGCGGTGTCGAGGCAGAACGCACGCGCGTTCGCAGACATGCCGGCTATCGTTACAGCGAACAATGTCACGGTTGCAAGTCGGGGATTCCACCTAGTCGAAAAACTTGATAGGGAATTACCCGCATTCCGCGTCGCCGATCCGCGATTCACGCGCCTCGTTTCAAACATGGCCGTCTCCGTCTCCTGCCCGTGCCGCAACGTATTGCGGCGGGATTTAAACGTTTTGAAATTGAAATTCAAACAGCATGAATGCCTGCCAACCGTGGTGCATCGGAAAACGCGCCTGTAAGAGTGTGTCCTCCATTGAATTCCGATGCGCTCGCATGATAGCCTGATTTCGGCTCGTAATCGCAGTGATTATTAGATTAACAAGTCGCTAGGGATTAAAAGCCGTTGGTCTTTCAATGAAGGTTCTTTGCATCATCTTTATTTTTTACGAGGAGAGAATGATGAAGGTCATGACGACGGAACAGGTCAGGAATGTGCATGGCGGCGGTGCGATCAGCTCGCTGGGTAGCCTCGCTGTTGACGCCGCGCCGGTGGTGACCGCGCTCGGCCAGTTCCTGCCGAGCCTCGGCAATTACCTGCAGAACCCGAAGACGTTCAATAACACCGGCAAGTAACCGCCGTGCGCGGGGAGGCGCCCCCCGCGCGAAATGCTGCGCAATAGAAGGAAAAGAATCGATCGCCGCAGTGGAAATAAAGCGAATCCGGAATGCATTATTTTCGGTTCGGGCGATTATCAGGAGGCAGGAGTGCCGGATTATCCCCGTAATAAAGTGAACGGCCATTGAGATTGCAATTGGCTGACGGTTGCAGGCATTCCGACAATATAAAGGCCACAACAAATGCGAGACATCACGGAAGAACAGGCCCGCCAGATTCGCGGCGGCGCGTCGCTTTACTCCAATTCGGCCGCCTATACGGTCGATCTCGTCAACCAGTCGATCGGAACCACGCTCCAGGGCCTGATGACCCAGTACCAGGCCCACGCCGTCGAGCAGTTCCGGATGTCGCTCGGCTCGTCGCGCTGAGCGGCCCGCCAAGCCGCCGGTAACACCGATCTTCCGTCGCAGCCGGCAGCGTGCCGGCTGCGCCCATGCGTATCGCGCACGACCCGCCACGGGCCCGCTAGCGGCAGGCTCGGGCGGCGCGTCGTCGCGCCCCGGGTGCCCGACCATGCTTTTCAATACGCGTAAAGTCCGTCCGGTCCTGCAGGACGAGGTGACGGAGTGCGGCCTGGCCTGCCTCGCGATGATCGCGTCGTGGCACGGGCGCGAAACGACGTTGCGCACGCTGCGCAACCGTTACCCCGTCCGGATCGATTCCGGGCTGTCGTTCTTCGACCTGATGGAGATCTCGAACGATCTCGGCCTGCGCGCCCGCGGGCTCCAGTTCGACGCGGGCGAGCTCGATGCGCTCAAGACGCCGTGCATCCTGCACTGGGGGATGAACCACTATGTCGTGCTGACGAAGGTCGGCTACGGCAGCGTGCACATCGTCGATCCCGCGCTGGGCGAAACGAAGCTGCCGCTCGCACAGGCGCTCACGCACATCACCGGCTACGCGCTCGAACTGAATCCGGACATCGGCTTCACGCGGGCGGGGCAGGCCGACCGGATCCGGTTGCGCGACTACCTCGAAGGGCTGACCGGCATCCGCAAGAGCCTCGCGATCGGCATCGCGGGCGGCGTCGCCGCGCAGCTCCTGCTGCTGCTCGGCCCGTCGTATGTGCAGCTGACGATCGACGAGGCGCTGAAGAAGACCGACGTCGACATCCTGTACCTGCTGACGATCCTGTTCGCGATCGTGTTCCTGTTCGACACGCTCTACGCGAACCTCGTCGGCAACATCAAGAGCTACCTGCGCAACATCGTGTCGCAGCAGTTGTCGGCGAACATGGTCGGACATCTCGCGCGGCTGCCGATCGGCTATTTCCTGTTCCACAACACCGGCGATTCGATTTCGCGCGTGTCGTCGGTGTCGGAGGTCGGGCGCTTTCTCGTCGATGGCCTCGTCGGCGGGCTGCTCAATATCGTCACCTGCACGCTGACGCTCGTGCTGATGCTGTACTACAGCCCGGTGCTGGCCGGCATCAGCCTGGCCGGGATGGTGCTGTTCGCGCTGAGCCGGCTCGCGATCCAGCCGCAACTGCAGGACGCGATGTCGCAGATTCTCACGCGCGGCGCCGAAGCCGACGCGCTGCTGATCGAGAACATCCGTTCCGCGCACTCGATCAAGCTGCTGTCGGCCGAGACCGCGCGCAGCAGCCTGTGGGTGAACGCGTTCACGCAGAAGCTGCAGGCGATGCGCCAGCAGGAGCGGCTGCAGTTGCTGTTCGACGCGATCTCGAAAGGGATCGTGCACGTCGAGCAGCTCGTGATCGTCACGTATGGCGCGTGGCTCGTGATGCACGGCCAGAGCACGATCGGCGTGATCTACGCGTTCATCCAGTACAAGAACCTGTTCGCCGACAAGTTCATCGACTCGATCCAGCTCTACGTGCGCCGCAAGGTGCTGCAGGTGCATATGGACCGCGTCGCGGACGTGCTGCAGACCGAGACGGAGGAGCCCGCGCCCGACGCGGTCGTGCGGCCGGTCGACGGTTTCGACGGTGCGCTGGCGATCCGCGCGCTGTCGTACACGCCGAAGGGCGGCCATCGCCCGATTCTGCGCGACATTGCGCTCGACGTGCCGGCGGGCAGCAAGATCGCGATCGTCGGCCGCACCGGCAGCGGCAAGACGACGCTGCTGAACCTGATCTGCGGGCTCGTGCGGCCCGAGCCCGGCACGCTGTTCGTCGGCGGTGTGGATCTCGCGGAAGTGAACCTGAGGCAGTACCGCAAGCATCTCGCGGCCGTCACGCAGTCCGACCAGCTGTTTCGCGGGACGATCCGCGACAACATCACGAACTTCGCGCCTGCGCCGCGGATCGGCGCGATGTTCGACGCGGCGAAGCTCGCGTGCATCCACGACGAGATCGAGCGGCTCGACCATCGCTACGACACGCCGCTCGGCGATACGCAGAAATTCCTGTCGGCCGGCCAGATGCAGCGGCTCCTGATCGCTCGGGCGCTGTATTGCGAGCCGCGCCTGCTGATCCTCGACGAATTTTCGTCGAACCTCGACCAGGCGACGACGCACGAGATCTGCCGCAACGTGCTGACGCTGCCATGCACGATCGTGCTCGTCACGCACGACGCGTCGATCCTGTCGATGGTCGACCGGATCTACGAGATGCAGGACGGCGTATTGACCGATGCGACCGGCGCATGGCGTTCGGCCGAGGAGACGCGGTGATGCTCGGACGACTCTTTCTGCTCAATCCGTTCTCGTATGCGTTCCTGGTGCGGCGCGCGGTGCGCGCCGTCGCGCTGCGCACGTCACCGGCGCGCGGGCTGCGGCTGATGCGCTGGTGCTCGGGCGCATGCCTGCGCTGCTTTCCGTGCATTCGCGAGTCGATCGAGCGTGCGGTCGCATACATGCTGAGCGCGCACCTGAACGACGATCCACGACGTGTGCGGGAAGTATCGGCGGCGATCGTGCGCGAACTGTTCGAAGCGGAGTTCGCGGGGCTCAAGCTGCGGTCGCACAGCCTCGAATCGATGAAGTCGATGATCGACGGGATGGCGTGCGAAGGCGACGCGCAGCTGCAGGCGGCGCTCGCGCGCGGCGGCCCGTTGATGCTCGCGGGGCTGCACTTCGGCAACCTGATGCTGTTCGTCACGAAGCTGCGCTTCATGATTCCCGACGACCGCAAGCTGATGGTGATCCTGCACCGCGATGCGCCCGGCGCGTTTTTCGACGATGCGCTGCGGCTCGTCGCCGAATACGGCGCCGGTGAAGTCGAGTTCATCGACATCGAGGAGCGCGTGCACCTGCGCCGGCTGATCACGAGCCTGCGGCGCGAGGCGCCCGTGTTCCTGCTGTTCTCCGACCTGCACGGCAAGTTCGGCAAGACCAACCGCTGCCGGCTCGGCGGCCGCTGGGTGCGGATGGCCGGCGGCGGCGTGAAGCTCGCGGTCGAACAGGGGATTCCGCTGCTGGTCGCGTATGCGACGGGCGTGCCGTTCCGCGATCGCTGCGCGGTGCATTTCACCGAGCTCGCGGCCAGCCCGCTCGCGCCGATGCTCGGCATGGACGACGACGCGTCGCCCGTGCGCGCGACGCACCAGCGCATCGTCGACCGGCTCGAGCAGGCGCTCGTGCGCCAGCCCGAGCAGTGGCATTTCTGGGAACACTTCACGCCTTACCTGATGCCGACGCCGCTGCTCGATGCGGCCGCGCGGCGTCGCTCCTGACGAGCCCGCCCCATGCCGACCTGGAACTCCGCCCTCCGAGAACAGAAGCCGTCGCGCAAGCTTGCGCGCGGCACGACCTTCGGCACCGTGATCCACGGCGTCGTCGACGTGCCGGTGTCGATGCGGTTCTTCTGCTACCTGTCGCTCGCGATGTTCGCGATGTTCGTGACCGCGCTCGTCGAACTGAGCTATGCGAACACCGAGAGCGTGTCGGGGATGCTGACGCCGCGCTCGGGGCTGATCGGCGTCAGCGCGCCGCCGGGCTGGGCCGTGCGCGACATCTTCGTCGGCAAGGACCAGCACGTGAAGGCCGGCCAGCGGCTGCTGGCGGTGACGCGCGACACGAGCTTCGTGAGCCAGGCGAACAACGTGCAGGGGATGCGCGCGGCGCTCGACCGGCAGCGTGTCGAGGTGACGCAGCAGATCGACGCGGCGCGGCTCGAATACAAGTCGTCGGTGCAGCAGATCAATCAGCAGATCGCCGCGCAGGGCGAAAGCAGCGGGCTGATCGGCCGGCAGATCCAGGACCAGAAGCGCATCGTCGACGAGTACGGCGAACGGCGTGCGCGCGTGAAGCAACTGCTCGACGAACAGGTCGTGACGCTCGAGCAGTACAACCAGGTCAACACGCAGTACCTGCAGGCCGGGCAGGCGTACCAGGACCTGCTGCTGCGGCGCGCTGAGCTCGCGAAGAACGCGATGAAGCTGCGCGGCGATCTCGACACGATGCAGAGCAAGTACGACGGCGCGAACGCGGAGCTGAAGATCAAGCAGGAGGAGCTGAACGCGAAGGAATACAACATCGACGAGAACGTGAACCAGGTGCTGTATGCGCCTGCCGACGGGCAGATCGTGCGGCTCGACGTCGTGCAGGGCGGCGTGATCGACCCGCCTGGCACGCGCGTCGTCGAGATCCTGCCCGCGAAGGCCGACGGGCTGATCGCCGAGGTCTACATTCCGTCGTCGAAGGCCGGCTTCGTGAAGAAGGGGCAGGAAGTGAAGGTGGCGTACGCCAGCTATCCGGTCGAGAAGTTCGGCACCTATCGCGGCAAGGTGCTGTCGATCTCGCCCGTCGCGTTTTCCGCGAAGGAGCTGAACCTGCCGGGCGACGCCGCCACGCCGCAGACCTACTTCAAGACCTGGGTCGAGCTGGCCGACCGCACGCCGGCATTCGAAGGGCGGCCGCTGTCGCTGCGGGCCGGGATGATGCTGAAGGCCGACATCGTACTGGAGCGGCGCAGCCTG
>NZ_JAAGPG010000315.1:0-9643 GCF_017104665.1 Burkholderia sp. Se-20378
TCCGCCGGCGCCGCCCGTCACGAGTGCGGTGCGGCCGGCGAGGGGAGCAGGGGTGCGCATCGTTCAGCCCTCCAGCGGCAGGTCTTGTGCCCAGTCGACGTGCAGCGTGCGCGCGGCGAAGCGCCACGTGCCGCCGTCGAACACGCAGCGGTCGCGATAGCGCAGCCCCCAGTCGAGCTTGCGCTTCACGCCGTCGCGCACGTAGACGTGGCAGGCGACGCCGTAGGTTTCGACATCGGCCTCGCCGCCGTCGAGCGTGACGAGCTGGTTGTGCACGTGATGCTGGGTCGCTTCGTAGCGCTCGATCACGCGCATGCCCGCGACGATCGCGTCGCGGTCGTCGAAGCGGAAGCCGGGGCCGGCCAGGGTGGCATCGGAGGTGAAGAGTGCGGTGAGGCGTGGCCAGTCGCGCCGGTCGACGGCTTGCGCGTAGCGGCACGCCAGTTCGTACAGCGCGTGGCGGGGATTGGAATCGGTCATGCGTGGGCTCCCGTGGAAGAACGGAACGCGTCGGCTGCGCGAGGCGGGCCGACGCGGCGGCATTGCGACGTCGACGCGCAGGTTCGCACCGGGCAGGCCGGGATTCATCATCCATACGGAGCAGGGCGAGGGTCGGGGAAAACACCGGGGCAGGCCGCTACCGGTCACACCAGGGTGCAGAGATGGTGCGGCGCAGCGACTGGTGCGCGACATGCGTCTGACGATTCGTGCGGCCGGCTGCGACTGGCGCACGACGTATCGTGTTTCATCCACGTGGGCGAAGCCGGAGCGCGCGATGTTGCGATGCGTCAGGTCGCGCATCGTCCGCTCAGCGTTTGCCCCTAGTCGAAACGGACGATGGCCGGCGGCCGGGCGCTGGCTACCGTGCAGTCATCCGGTGCCGCATGCGATGCACGCCGGACACGAACCGCACCAGCGGACAACCGGAGGGGACGACGATCATGAGACTGACGACTCGCAAGCTGTGCGTATTGGCGATAGGCACGTTCGCTGCCATGGCGATGGCGCGATACGGCGCCGATCAGGTCCCGTCGCCGCCGTATGCAGCCGGCATCCTGCAATGCCGCTCGGTCGATGCGAACGGCCTGCCGACCGGTTGCGTGCCGATCGATCCGTCGCACTTCGGTTTCGCCGCGATGCGCGGCATGTGACGCCGGCGCGGCCGCGCGCCGCGCAGCGCGAAAGCCGTGGCGGCGCGATGGCGTACGGATGCTTTCGCTACGCCCACGGTTGAATCACTGCGCATCGATCCCGCTTCACGCGGTTCGACTTCATCCGGACATGTGACGGTGGGCGTCCTGCACGCGCGCCGTTACACGCCCGTCTCGGCAATGGGGCCCGCGGAGACGTCCGCGTCAGGCCCTCGCCACCCCCGCCGCTTTCCGCAGACTTCCCCAACGCTGACCCATTCCTCATGTCATCCGACTATTCCCTGACTCACCCCCTGAATACCCGCGACGTGCATCGCTGGGATGCCGAACACGATGTCGTGATCGTCGGCTTCGGCGCGGCCGGCGCCTGCGCGGCGATCGAAGCCGCGAGCGCCGGCGCCGACACGCTGATCGTCGAGCGCGCGTCGAGCTACGGTGGCACGAGCGCGCTGTCGGGCGGCTAGATCTACCGCGGCGGCAGCGGCGGCACGCCCGCGCAGCGGCAGGCCGGCTTTACCGACGACACCGAGGATCTGTACCGCTACCTGATGCTGGCCGGCGGTCGCGACGCCGACGACGCAAAAGTGCGCCTCTACGCGAACGAAAGCCTGGCGCACCACGACTGGCTCGTCGCGCAGGGCCTCACGTACAAGAACACGTTCATCGCCGAGCGGATCGTCGAACCGGAAACCGACGATTGCCTGATCTGGTCGGGCAGCGAGGAAGCCTGGCCGTTCAGCGAGGCCGCGAAGCCGTGCCCGCGCGGGCACACGCCGCAATGGCCGGGCTGGGGCGGCGGGCAGATGCTGATGCGCGTGCTGGCCGAACGCGTGGCGGCGCTTGGCGTCGCGACACGCTACGACACGCGCGCGCTCGCGTTGATCGTCGACGATGGCGGCGCGGTGCGCGGCGTCGTGCTGCGCGCCTATGGCGAAACGGCATTCGTGCGGGCGCGTCGTGCGGTGATCCTGTGCGCGGGCGGCTTCGCGATGAACCGCGACATGGTGCGCCGGCATGCGCCGCAGTTCCTGCGCTCGGACGAACCGATCGGCAGCCCCGGCGACGACGGCTCGGGCATCCTGCTCGGCCAGAGCGCGGGCGGCGCGGCGATCCACATGGATCAAGGCTTCGTCAGCCTGCCGTTCTACGCGCCCGAAGCGCTGATCAAGGGGATCTTCGTGAACGCGCGCGGGCAGCGCTTCATCAACGAGGATGGCTATCACGGCCGCACGGGTCATCACGCATTTCACCAGGCCGACGACCGGATCTACCTGCTCGTCGACCAGGCGACGTATCAGGAGCCGCCCGCGATCGCGCGGATCGGCATCGCGGCGGCCGGCGAAACGTGGGAGGAAGTCGAACGCGACCTGCAGATGCCGGCCGGCACGCTGACGGCGACCGTCGACGTCTACAACCGCCATGCGGCCGAAGGTGTCGATCCGCTGTTCCACAAGGCGAAGAAGTGGCTGCAGCCGCTGATCGAGCCGCCGTTCGTCGCGCTCGATTGCCGGATCGACTATGCGTTCTATCCGCACTTCACGCTCGGCGGGCTCGACACGCTGCCGACCGGGCAGGTGGTCGATGCATCACGCGCGCCGGTGCCGGGGCTCTATGCGGCGGGCCGTACGACCTGCGGGCTGCCGCGCTGGGGCGCCGGGTACAGCTCGGGGCTGTCGCTGGCCGACGCGACGTTCTTCGGCCGGCAGGCCGGGCGTCACGCCGCGCAAGTGGAGTGCGACGCAGTGCGCCGCGCCGCATAGCGTTTTCAGGCCCGAAATGAACGACGCCCCGGGCAATCGCATTGCCCGGGGCGTTGTCGTTTCAAACAGTCAAGCGGTCAAGCCGCCAACCAGTCAGGCCAGTCGGCGCTTAGCCGAGATCGAGCGCATTCGTCAGATCACCCGGCGGCGTCGCGCCGCGCGCGGCGAACGCCTTGTTGCGCGCGACCACGCCGTCGAGCGGTGCGAGCCCGTGCACGCGGCTGATGAAGCGCAGGATCGAGTTCGTGTCGTACAGCGTGTGATCGACGAAACCCTTCTTCGCGAACGGCGAGATCACGAGCGCCGGAATCCGCGAGCCCGGCCCCCAGCGATCGCCTTCCGGCGGCGCGACGTGATCCCACCAGCCGCCGTTCTCGTCATGCGTCATCACGATTACGGTGTTGTCCCATTGCGGCCCACGCCGGATATGGTCGATCACGGTCGCGATGTGACGGTCGCCCGATTCGATGTCCGCGTAGCCGGCATGCATGTTCAGGTTGCCCTGCGGCTTGTAGAACGTGACGGCCGGCAGGCGGCCTGCGTCGATGTCGGCGATGAGGTGGTTGGTCGACGGCTCGTCGCCGAGCCCGGCGTCGCGCAGATGCTTGCCGCGCGCGTCGGTGCCCGGCGCGTAGTTCACGAAATAGTTGAACGGCTGATGGTGGTACTGGAAATCGGGCACGTTGCCCGTGTCGCGATGCTCGAGCGCGTACTGCCACGCACCGCTGTACCACGCCCAGTCGACGTTCTTTTCCGACAGGCGATCGCCGATCGTCGCATAGCCCTGCGGCGGCATCACGCGATGGTCGGCCGGATCCGCATACGCGGCGTTGCCCGGATCGGGCGGCGGCACGTAGCTCGGCTGGTACGGCGGCGCCATCGTGTTCACGCCATAGCCGTCCGGCGTCAGCGGGCCGTCGGCGGCGAACTTCGGCGGGCCGTCGAGCGCGGACGCCGGCGAATGGTCGGCGAGCTTCAGGCGCGTACCGGCGGGATCGTCGCCTTCGACCTTCGACAGCAGTTTCGCCGCATGCGGATGCTTGTGCGCATCCGGATACAGCGGCGGCTGCGCGGAGATCAGGAACATGTGGTTCATCCACGAACCGCCGAAGGCCGCCATGAAGAAGTTGTCGCACAGCGTGTATTGCCGCGCGAGGTTCCACAGCCGCAGCGTGTCGGCCGAGTTGCGATAGTGGCCCATCACGAGGCCGCCCGAATCGGCCCACGCGGCGAACTGGTTGTTGCGGCCGGCCGCGATCTGCATCTGGTTCTGGTAGAAGCGGTGCCACAGGTCGCGCGTGATCACGCCGTTCGGCAGCGCCTTGCCCTGTGCGTCCGTAATCAGGAACGGCGCATTCGGCAGCTTGTCGATGTCGCGCTCGGCGATTGCGTAGCGCTTGCCGTCCACTTCCTGCGCCTGCGGCACGAGCCCGCCCCAGATCTTCGGCAAGACGGGCAGCGGCGTCTTGCCGTCGCGATCGAGCTGCTGCGCGTGTTCGGGCCGCACTTCGCTCAGCGGATGGCGCACGCCCGGGAAATCGCCGTACAGGTTCGCGAAGCTGCGGTTTTCCGCGTAGATCACGACGATGTGGCGCACGCGCTGGCGCAGCGCTTCATCGATGCGCAGGTCGGCGGCGGAGCGCGGCGCGCTGCCTGCCGTGGTTTCACAGCCGCTGAGCGCGACACCCGCACCGAGCGCGGCGAGGCCGCCGAGCACGCGGCGGCGGTCGGGATCGGCGGGAAGGTCGTCGGGGCGATCGGGGGTGTCGTTCACGTCGTGGGTTCCTCGAATGGGCGGGTGGACGGGGGCGTGATGCGCGGCGGCGTCGCACAGGCTGCCGCGCCGCGGGATGGAAAGCAACGGCCCGTGTTGCGTCTGGGCAGGTGCGATGTATCTGTCACAAAAATGTCACGAACGCGACTATAACGCGGCAACGGGGGCGGATGAAAGGTGTTTGTCGGACGATTCGAGTCGCGCCTCGGGCGATGCGCGACGCGCGCGCGAGAGCTAGACTGGATTCAGGGGCGGCGCGTCGCAGCGTGCCGCCCGGGCGAGGATCGCCCGACGGCGCCGGCCGACGGCGTCGTCGCGGTGCCATAGATGCGACGAACGAGGCGATGAAGCGAGGCGACGATGGCGCGCATGAATGCCGCTTCCGCATGGCCGCCGATGGCGCGCGCCGGCTGCGCGCGTGCCCGCACACGTCCGCCGTGCCGCGCAACGCAAGCGTAGCGCGCACGTCCGGCCCGATGCCATGGACAGGAAATTCGACTACCCGGGATTGCTGATCGCGGCGGGCTTCTTCGTGCTGTTCGCCGCGCAGTTGCTGATGCTGCATCCGACGTCGGCGTCGATCGCGTACAGCGATTTCCACCGGCTCGTCGCCGCACGGCTCGTCGACGATCTCGAAGTCGGCCCCGTATCGATCTCGGGCACGCTGAAGATGCCGCAGGCCGGCACGATGCTGCCGGCGTCCGAAGTGGCGGCCGTGCAGCAGGGCGGTGCGCCGTGGCGCTTCACGACCAACCGCGTGACCGACGAGCACCTGACCGACACGCTGACCGCCGCCGGCATCCGCTATCACGGCGCGCCCGACACGAGCTGGATCGCATCGCTGGCATCGTGGCTGCTGCCGCTCGTGCTGTTCGTGTTCATCTGGAACATGATGCTGCGCAAGCGCGGCGGGCTGCAGGATTTCACCGGGATGGGCAAGAGCCGCGCGCGCGTGTACGTGCAGCAGGAAACCGGCATCACGTTCGACGATATCGCGGGCATCGACGAAGCGAAGGCCGAACTGCAGCAGCTCGTCGCATTCCTGCGCAACCCCGACCGCTACCAGCGGCTCGGCGGCAAGATCCCGAAGGGCGTGCTGGTGGTCGGCGCGCCGGGCACCGGCAAGACGCTGCTTGCGCGCGCGGTGGCCGGCGAGGCGGCCGTGCCGTTCTTCTCGATCAGCGGCTCGGCGTTCGTCGAGATGTTCGTCGGTGTCGGTGCGGCGCGCGTGCGCGACCTGTTCGAGCAGGCGCAGCAGAAGGCGCCGTGCATCGTGTTCGTCGACGAGCTCGATGCGCTCGGCAAGGTGCGCGGCGTCGGCCCGATGTCGGGCAACGACGAACGCGAGCAGACGCTCAATCAGTTGCTCGTCGAGATGGACGGCTTCCAGGCCGGCTCCGGCGTGATCATCATGGCCGCGACGAACCGCCCGGAGATCCTCGATCCCGCGCTGCTGCGGCCGGGCCGCTTCGATCGCCACATCGCGATCGACCGCCCTGACGTGAATGGCCGCAGGCAGATCCTCGGCGTGCACGTGAAGCGCGTGAAGCTCGCGGCCGACGTCGATCTCGGCGAACTTGCGTCGCGCACGCCGGGCTTCGTCGGCGCGGATCTCGCGAACGTCGTCAACGAGGCGGCGCTGCATGCGGCCGAACTCGGCAAGCCGGCAATCGGCATGGCCGACTTCGACGAGGCGATCGACCGCGCGTTGACGGGCCTCGAGCGCAAGAGCCGCGTGATGAACGCACAGGAGAAACTGACCATCGCGTATCACGAGGCCGGTCACGCACTCGTCGCGGAAAGCCGCACGCATTGCGACCCGGTGAAGAAGGTGTCGATCATTCCGCGCGGCGTCGCGGCGCTCGGCTATACGCAGCAGGTGCCGACCGAGGATCGCTACGTGTTGCGCCGAAGCGAGCTGCTCGACCGGATCGATGCACTGCTCGGCGGCCGCGTGGCCGAAGAACTCGTGTTCGGCGACGTGTCGACGGGCGCGCAGAACGATCTCGAACGCGCGACCGCGATGGCGCGCCACATGGTCATGCAGTACGGGATGAGCGAGAAGATCGGGCTCGCGACGTTCGACGACGGCGATGCGCGCCAGGGCATGCCCGGCGCATGGCATGCGGGCGACGGACGCTGCAGCGAGCACACCGCGCGGATGATCGACGACGAGGTGCGCACGCTGCTGACCGACGCGCATGCACGAGTCGCGACGACACTCGGCGAACGCCGCGATGCGCTCGAACGCATCGCACGCCGGCTGCTGCAATGCGAGGTGCTCGAACGTGACGCACTGCAGGCGCTGATCGACGGGCGCGACGAACCATCGTCGGCAACGACGGCGGCGCCGGACGACGAAGCCGGCGCACGCGGCGGCGCGGTCGAAACGGAGCAGGCGTCAGCAGTCGAGCGCGATTTCGTCGCGTACGGGCCGCCACGCGAACCCGAGCGCTGAAGATGCCGCGAACCTGCGAGCGGCGCGCGTCGAAGCGACTGCGTGCCGGCATTCCTTTCCCCGTTGATCTCCACGGAGTCGCCATGAGCGAGGCGCACGTATCGGTCGATGTCGCGCAGCAGGCGCGTTTCTGTTTCGAAGTGGTATTTGCCGGCACGACGCTGGCACCGGTGCTCACCGACGAACCGCCGCCGCTCGGCGACGGACGCGGGCCGAACCCGATCCGGTTGTTGGCCGCGGCCGTCGCGACCTGTCTCGCGGCGAGCCTGCTGTTCGCGCTGGAAAAGCAGCATGTCGATCCGCAGCCGATTGCCGCGCATATCGACGTCGACATGGTGCAGAACGAAGCAGGCAGGGTGCGGGTGGGCGCGATGTCGGTACGATTGTCGATCGGCAAGACGTGGGCCGATCTCGCAGCCGCGACGCGCGTGCTCGATCAGTTCGACGCGTATTGCGTACTGACGGAGAGCCTGCGCGAAGGCATTCCGGTTTCGGTCGATCTGTGCGACGTGAACGGCGCGGCGCTGGAATACGCGGCGACGGACGCGTGAGCGCGCGTCAGGATTCGGTCGCGGCCGCGACTTCGGCTGCTTCGGCGAGCGCGTCGAGAAAACGCGTGCGCCACCAGTGCACGTCGGTCTTGCGCACGATCGCCATCAACGCCGCGTGACGCTGGCGGCGTTCTTCGAGCGGCATCGCGAGCGCGCGCTGGATCGCCTGCGCGGTGCCTTGCGTGTCGTACGGATTGACGAGCAGCGCCGACTTCAACTGCTCGGCCGCGCCGGCGAAACGCGACAGCACGAGCACGCCCGGATCGGCCGCGTCCTGCGCGGCGAGGAATTCCTTCGCGACGAGGTTCATCCCGTCGCGCAGCGGCGTGACGAGTGCGACGCGGCTCGCGCGATAAAGGCCCGGCAAGCGCTTGCGCGCAACGGTGCGGTGAATGTAGCGCATCGGCATCCATTCGAGCTCGCCGTAGTCGCCGTTGATCGCGCCGCACAGGCTGTCCATCTCGCGCCGCAGGTCGTCGTACGCGCCGAGATCCTCGCGGCTCGGCGCGGCGATCTGGATCAGCGTCGCGCGGTTGCGGTTCTCCGGATACTGCTCGAGCAACTGGCGGAACGCATGCACGCGCTGCGGCAGCCCCTTCGTGTAGTCGAGCCGGTCGACGCCGACCAGCAGCTGGCGGCGCGAATACTCGTCGCGCATCCGCTCGAACATGTCGATGCCGTCGCGATCGCGTGCGAGCGATTCGAACTCGTCGACGTTGATGCCGATCGGGAACGCGCCGGCCGACAGCGTGCGGCCGAACGCGCGCAGGCGGCCGTCGGGCAGCCGCGCGGCGCCGGCTTCCGCTTCGACGTAGTGCTCGAAGTGGAGCAGATCCGACTCGGTCTGGAAGCCGACGAGATCGTAGGCGAACAGCGAGCGCATCAGCCATTCGTGTTCCGGGATCGCGGCCATGATCGGCGGCGGCGGCATCGGGATGTGCAGGAAGAAGCCGATCGGATTCGTGCAGCCCATCGCGCGCAACTCGGCGGCGAGTGGTATCAACTGGTAGTCGTGGACCCAGATGGTGTCGTCGGGCCGCAGCAGCGTGCGCAGCTTGCGCGCGAACAGCTGGTTGACGCGCCGGTAGCCGTCGGCGAAGCGGCGGTCGAACTGCGCGAGATCGAGCCGGTAGTGAAACACCGGCCACAGCACGTTGTTCGAATAACCGAGGTAGTACGCGTCGTAATCCTGCGGGTCGAGATCGATCGTCGCGAGCTGGATGCCGCCGACGTTCTGGATCTGCACCTCGTCGCCATGCGTAGGCTGGTCGTCGCCGCCGCGCAGCCTCCCGCTCCAGCCGAACCAGACGCCGCCGGATTCCTGCAGGCTGTCTTTCACGGCGACGGCGAGCCCACCGGCCGCGGCTTTACGGGGATCTGCAATGCGATTGGATACGACGACGAGTCGGCTCACCAGCTCTCCTGACGATTGTTGGGGGAATGGTTCGTGCGGCCGTGGCGCGAGAAGCAGACGCCGCCACCGACGCGCGGTGCGCGCAGCGATGGGGCCGCAATGCGATCGGACGGGAGTCAGGGCACGCGATTCGCCGTCCGAACGGGGAGTGCTTTTTTAAGCATACTCGTCATTCGTTCGTTTTAAAAGTCTGCATCGGCGAGCGACGCGCGTGCGAATGCAGCGCGATCTCCATGTCGCCGGTGTGGCAACGCGCGATACACGGGCGGGATTGAAACTTGCGCAATGCTGCAAACGCAGCGTGCGTCATGCGATGCGGAAGCGGGCGCATCGCGTGCGATCGTGCGTGACGATGCGCAGGTCAGAACGCGCGCACGAGGCCGCGCCGGTCGGTAGAAACGACCGTCGATGCGGCGGCTGCGCCGACGCGCGACCTACACCGAGCTACACGTAGGCGTGCCGCGAGCGCGCGACGCGGATCGGCGACGCGCGACGTCGTGGATGCGAACCGGCCGCGCCGGACGGTGACGATGCG
>NZ_JAAGPG010000316.1:0-9571 GCF_017104665.1 Burkholderia sp. Se-20378
TGGGCGGCGAGGCCGGCGCGCTCGGCCGCAACACGATCGAGCGCGCGGACGGCACGGTCGAGGCGCTCGACCATATCGGCCGCGCGCAGATGGCGCCGGGCGACGTGTTCGTCGTCGAAACGCCGGGCGGCGGCGGATATGGCGCGGCGGGCTGACCCGTGCAACCGGCGCCGGCGCCCCACGCCGGTGCTCGAACGGCATTGCAACGGACTGTGGAATAAAGTCGCGCATTAACGCACGAAAGGAATCAAAGTCGACGGAAAGTCGGGTCGCCGGACGGCGATCCGACCCTGTCGTCACGGTCTTGTCACAGCGCTTTCCCCGAATGCTGGAATCTGCCGCAAACGCCCGTCTGGCGGGGCGATCAGCCCGACTCGCCAACCCCGTTGCGCACCGCCGCAACCGCAATTGAGCGAGCTGCCAATCATGAAAAA
Organism: Burkholderia sp. Se-20378; assembly: GCF_017104665.1. Lineage (NCBI taxonomy): Bacteria > Pseudomonadati > Pseudomonadota > Betaproteobacteria > Burkholderiales > Burkholderiaceae > Burkholderia > Burkholderia sp. Se-20378. Next base: position 435 of record NZ_JAAGPG010000316.1, read on the forward strand.
TCCGGCTTGCCAATCGAGTCCCAATTCCTTGACACTCTGCTCTAAATGTGAGTGCCAATCCTGATCGTCATTTGATAAGATGGCTCTCATCATTCGTTAGGCAGCACCTGCGCGCATCATGCGCGAACGCCGGGTCGCATTAGCTGGAAACAAGTACGGGACGAGGCCCATCATCACGGCAATCACGGTCGCCTTGCCGGGCGCGCACGACGCGCGGCCCGGAACGGCGGTCGGCCGGCTCGCCTCCGTCTACACTGTGCGTTTTTTCTGGATCGGGGCGTCTCCATGGATGACGAAAACGATAGCGCGGTGCTTGAAGCGCACGTCGGTACGCGCAGCCCCTGCTGGCGTCTCGGCAGCGACAGCAATGCACTCGAACTGGCGGCCGTCCGCGGCCTGACCAACGTCGCCGTCGCGCTGACGGGCGAACAGGCCGCGCACATCCGCGCGCTGACCGGCGTCACGTCGCACCTCGTGCTCGACATCACGCTGTTCGGCGAACCGGTTCGCCTCCATCTCGTCGGCCGGAAGGTCGACACGACCAACTGGGCCGGCACGGCGTCCGCCTATTCCGATGCCGAATCCGTCGCGGGCGATCTCGCTCACGGGCTCGCGTTCGCCGAGCAGGTCGTGTCCGAAGTGAATTCGCTCGTCGTGATTCTCGACCGCAACGGGATGGTGCAGCGCTTCAACCGCCTGTGCGAGGAAGTGACGGGCAAGCGCGAGGTCGACGTGATCGGCCGCAGCGCGTTCGAGCTGTTCATGACGCCCGAGCAGGGCGCGCAGTCGCGCAGCAACATCACGGGCTTTTTCGCGAGCAACCACTCGTTCGCGGTCGAGCGCTACATCAACACGGTCAACGGGCCGCGGCTGTTCCAGTTCCGCAACAAGTTCGTGCAGAGCGGCAGCGGCGTCGACGAGCAATTCCTGATCTGCTCGGGCATCGACATTACCGAGGAGCGCAGCGCGCAGCAGCGGCTCAGCGAACTCGCGAACACCGACGTGCTGACCGGCCTGCCGAACCGGCATGCGATCAGCGAGCGCATCCACGCGGCGATCGCGGCCGAGACGGCCGCGACGCGCGGGCAGGTCGGCATCCTGTTCCTCGATCTCGACAACTTCAAGCGCGTCAACGATCACTACGGGCACATCACCGGCGACCGGCTGCTGCAGGACGTGTCGGCGATCATCAGCGGCTGCCTGCCGTCCGGCGCGACGCTCGCGCGGCTCGGCGGCGACGAATTCCTCGTGCTGTTCGAGCACGGCACGCGGCCGCTGCTCGAAGCGACCGCGCAGATCATTCTCGAACGGCTGCGCACGCCGATTCATCTCGGGCTGATGGAGGTCTACACGAGCTGCTCGATCGGCATCGCGATGCATCCGCAGCACGGCGATTCGCTCGAGACGCTGATCCGCAGCGCCGATACGGCGATGTACGTCGCGAAGGAAGAGGGCAAGCATACGTATCGCGTGTTCTCGCTGGAGATGAACCAGAAGGTCGCGAAGTACATGTGGCTCGACACGAACCTGCGCAAGGCGCTCGAAGAGGAGCAGTTCGTGCTGCACTACCAGCCGGTCGTCGATATCGCGACCGGCGACGTGCACGGGGTCGAGGCGCTGGTCCGTTGGCAGTCGCCCGATCGCGGGCTCGTCGCGCCGGTCGAGTTCATCCGCTTCGCGGAGGAGTCGGGCCTGATCGCGCCGCTCGGGCGCTGGGTGATGCGTACCGCGGCCGCGCAGGCCGCCGCATGGAAGGCGAAGGGGCTCGGCATCCGGATCGCGGTGAACGTGTCCGCGCGGCAGTTGCAGGACATGAACATCGTGCACCAGATGGCGTCGATCCTCGACGCCGCGGGGCTCAAGCCCGGCCTGCTCGACATCGAGCTGACCGAAAGCTGCTTCATCGAGGACGAGGACGCGGCCAACGGGCTGATGCGGCAGTTCCGCCAGCTCGGCGCGGAGATCCATCTCGACGATTTCGGCACCGGCTATTCGTCGCTGTCGCAGCTGTCGCGCCTGCCGCTCGACGCGATCAAGCTCGACCGCAGCTTCATCACGGGCATCGACCGCAATCCGCGCTCGCAGGCGCTGGTGCGCTCGGTCGTGTCGCTCGCGAAGGCGCTGAATTTCGCGGTGGTCGCCGAAGGCGTCGAAACGCATGCGGAAGCCGAATTCCTCAAGCAGCTCGACGTCGATCATGCGCAGGGCTACTACTTCGCCCGCCCGATGCCGGCCCAGGCGTTCGAGGCGTGGCTCGCGGAGACGAGAAAGCTCAGGCTGATCGCCTGAGCTTCGTTCCCGAGCGGGCGCCGCCGGCCCGCGGCGGCGCCCGTCGCATTACACCGTGCGCAGCTTCGACACGCGCCGGTTCTGCAGCATCACGAGGCGTTCCATGTACGCGAGATCCTTCGGCTCGATCGTGAACGCCGCATGCACCCACGCTTCCGTGATATCCATCAGCTCGGAGCGCGTGAGCTGAAACACCCGCTCACGCGCGCGCAGCATCGCGCGCACGCCGTTCAGCTTCGGCTTCATCACGTCGATGAAGGTGCGCGTCGCGAGATACGCGTCGCCCGCGTCGAACGTCTGGTCGATCAGGCCGCGATCCTCGTACCACTCGGCTGCGTGCGCTTCACCGGTCGAGATCAGTTGCTCCGCAACGCCCCGATCGGCCTTGCGCGTGACGAGCGAATAGCCGCCCATGCCCGGGAACAGGTTGAACGCGATCTCGGGGAACCCGAGCTTCACGCCCTTCTGCGCGAGCATGTAGTGATGCGCGAGCGCGGCCTCGAAACCGCCGCCGAGCGCGCTGCCCTCGACCAGCGCGATCGAGATCGCCCCGGTGCCGAAGCCCGTGTAGATCTCGTACACGCTGTCGGTGCACAAGCGCGCATAGGCCATCAGCAGGTCGCGCTTGCCGCTGCGGATCACGTCGACGAAAAAGCTCAGGTCGCCGCCGACGTTGAACAGCTCGGGGACGAGCGAGCCCGTCACCCAGAAGTCGAACGGCAGGCCCGAGTCGCGTGCGACGCGTGCGAGATGGATGATGTCGGTAACGAGTTGCTGGTTGAAGCACGGCCGCGGCTCCGATCGCAGCATCATCCACATGACATTACGGCCCTCTTCGTAAAAGGCAGTCAGTTGCGTGAGTTCGCCGGCTTCATAAAACGGGCGGCACGCGGGATGGGATTGGAGTTGCATGGTATGTCCTCGTGAGATGTGGTTTTCGAAGACCGTCGCGCCCGGTGCCGAGCGGGAGGCGAGTGACCCGCAGGGCGCCGGGCGCGAGGCATCGCCATTGTTGCGCGCGCACATTCGGCGTATCTGTGGAATGGGTCACCGGAAAGGCGCACGGGCCCGTGCAGGACGGCGGTCGAGGACGAACGGTCGAGGAGCGGGGAGCCCCCGGCCGGGCCGGTATCGCGGCGTTCCGGACGTGACGACGGAATGCGGGCAGGCCGCATGACGGCAAACATGCGAACGGCGGGCCAATGCCGCGTGCGACGCCGGCAGTCGTAACCGCGCATTGGCAATGCGGGACGCGTGTGGCGGCCGCTTGCCGTGCAGGGTATTCACGGGTGCTGACGGGTATCCACCGGATTTTTCGCGGCGTTAGAATCGCGCGCCCGTTCATATGTGCGCGCCGGGTTCCGCGCACTGGGGTGCGGCTTCCCTCTCCGGCATGCATTCGACGGCACTTGCCAGAGCCGGTCGGCTTCAGCCAACATTTGCATCCGGCACGGCCGCGCGTTCCGAGCGCGACCGGCATGGAGGAGAACAGGCATGTCAGAGAAACATCGGGTCCTGGTGCTGGACGACGATCCGGAGGTGCGCGCCTGGCTGAGGGTCGTGCTGGAAGAGGCAGGGTTCGACGTGTCGACGGCCGACAGCGCGGCGATGATGCAGCAGCAACTGGCCGCCGCGCCGCATGCGCTCGTCATCCTCGACCTGAAGCTGCGCGGCGAGGATGGCCTGACGGTGGCGCGCGAGCTGCGGCGCCGGTCCGACGTATCGATCATCATGATCAGCGGGCTGGGCGACGAGACGGACCGCGTGCTGGGCCTCGAAACCGCAGCGGACGATTTCATCACGAAGCCGGTGTCCGGGCGCGAGCTGATCGCGCGCGTGCGCGCGCAGCTTCGCCGCACGACCGAGCTGTCGATGCCGCGTCCCGCTCCGAACGGCGGCGGCCCGCGCTTCTGCTTCGACGGGTGGACGCTCGATTTCGCCGCCCGGACGCTGACGCACGGCGGCAATCCGTGTCCGCTCACGCAGGGCGAGTTCGAGCTGCTGGCGGCGATGGTGCAGCAACCGTCGCGTGTCTGGTCGCGCGAACAGCTGCTGGAGCGCACGCGCGGCTTCGGCGTCGACATCGACGTCTACGATCGCACGATCGACGTGCTGATCCTGCGCCTGCGCCGCAAGATCGAACCGAACCCCGAGCACCCGACCTATATCCGCACGCAGCGCGGTGCCGGCTACGTGTTCTCGGTGCCGGTCGTGCGCGTGTGACGCGATGCGCATGATCCCTATCCCGTTGCCGCCGTGGAGCGTACGGGCCAAGCTGATCGTGACGTTCCTGGTGCTGTTCGGCATCACGCTCGCGGTCGTGGTGGTCGGCGTGCTCGGCATGCGCGCGAACCAGAACGCGCTCGACGAATACGAGGCGAACGTCGTGCCGGAGATCGCGCGCGCGCTCGAGCTGTCCGACAAGGTCGCGCAACTCGCCGCGGTCGCACCGAGCATGATGTCGACCGATTCGCCGGACCTGCTGCACAGCGATTCCGAACTGCTGCATGGCCTGCTCGGCGACATCCGGCGACTGTCGCCGGGCTTCGGCAAGGCGGCTGGTACGGCCGAGAAGGCGGGCGACCGGCTCGCGGTGATCGACGATCTGGATGCGATCGACCAGGATCTGGCGCGGCTGCTGCTCGTATCGGGCCGGCAGCAGCAGCTCAAGGCGGAACTGAGCGAACTGCGTGCCGCGACCGACGGCATCGGCGACAGCATCGCGCGCCAGAAAGGGTTGCTCGCCCGACAGGCGCCGACGCTGCTGGAAATCTGGGCGCGCACGACCGGCGCATTGCAGGCGACGAACGCGGCGGAGCTCGGCAGCGCGGAGAGCGATAACGAGGCGCTGTGGCTGCGGGTGCGAGAGCGCGGCGAGGATCGCAGCCAGCGGGCGCTCGCCGAGACGCTGCAGCGGCTCGATGGCGGCGCGCGCAACGTGTTCGCGGTGCGTCGGGAGTTTCTGTCGAGCGAAGCGCAGACGAGCTATCTCGTCACGCTGTTGCGCGGTCACGCCGATCACCTCAGCGGCAAGTCCGCGCGCTACGTCGAGCGCTTGCGTCGGATCGCGAGCGAGCGCAGCGACAAGGTGCGCAAGGTCGCGGTGTCGAGCCAGTCGGGCCTGCTGCTGCTGGCCGTCGCGGGCGTCGGGGTGGCATTGCTCGGCGTGGCGTACGTCAGCCGCATCCTGCACAAGCTGCAGGCAATGACGCGCGTGATGACGCGCCTCGCGAAGGGCATCACGTCGGACGCGATGCCGTCGATGCACCGGCCGGACGAAATCGGCGAGCTGGCGCGCGCGTTCGAGGTGTTTCGCACCAACCTGATCGAGAAGGAGCAACTGACCCAGGGGCTCGAAGCCCAGCGCCGCCTGCAGGAATCGGTGCTCAACTCGATGAACGACGGCGTCTCCGTGCACGACACGCAAGGCGGCCTGGTCGCGTGGAACCCGACGTTCGCGAAGCTGCTCGGCATCGACGCGTCCGCGTTGCGGGCGGGCCTGCCGCTCGTGGCCCTGCGCGAAGCGCTGGCCCGCCCCGCCCGGTGGCACCAGGTCTCGACCGAGACCGCGACGCACACGTCGGACGGCGTGCGCGTCGCCGCGTCCGCCGAGTTGCACCTGAGCGACCGGCGCACGCTCGAATTCCACTGCCAGCCGTTGCCGGACGGCGGATGGGTATCGGTATGGCGCGACCTGACGAGCCGCCGTGCGGTCGAGGCAGAACTGCGTCAGGCGCAGAAGATGGAGGGGCTCGGCCAGGTGACGGGCGGGGTAGCGCACGATTTCAACAATTTTCTCGTCCCGATTCTGGGCAACCTGGTATTGTCGCTGCCGCGACTCGACGGGCAGCGTGACACGCAGACGATGGCCGAACGCGCGCGTCACGCGGCCGAGCGGCGCGAGCCCGCGCCCGACGATCACCCACACGGCCGCGCCGAGGAACGGCAGCAGCACGATCAGCGGCCACAGCGTGCGCAGCGCGACGTTCGCCGCGAGCCGGTTGCGCACCGACAGCGGCTGCGCGAGCTGCACGACGTTGTCGCCGACGATCGCGCCGTACACGCGCCATTCGCCGCGATCGGTGCGTTCGGTCGAGAAGCCGAGCTCCGCACGCGGCGCGATCGGCGCACGCGGATGCGAGAAGTACATCAGCACGCCGTTGCGGTTCCAGATCTGGATCACGATGCCTTCGTCGCCGTTGGTGCGCGAGCCGAACACCTGCGAGAACGGCTCGGACGGCAAGGCCGCCGCGATTTCCTGCAACTGGTAGTCGAACAGTTCGTTCGCTTCGGCAAGTGCCTGCCGGTAGATGAGCCAGCCCGCGAGACCCACGCCCGCGACGACGATCGCGAGCAGCCAGATCAGCAATTGATGACGAATCGACCTCACGCGTCAGCTTTCCTTGACGACCATGTAGCCGAGCCCGCGCACGTTGCGGATCAGGTCCGAGCCGAGCTTCTTGCGCAGCGCGTGGATGTAGACCTCGACCGTGTTGCTGCCGATCTCCTCGCCCCAGCCGTACATCTTTTCCTCGAGCTGGCTTTTCGACAGCACCGCGCCGGGCCGCGCGAGCAGCGCCTCGAGCAGCGCGAACTCGCGCGCGGACAGCGCGACGGGCACGCCGTCGAGCGTCACCTGGTGCGAAGCGGGGTCGAGTGTCAGCGCGCCGTGGCGGATCAGCGATTCGCTGCGTCCGGCCTGGCGGCGGATCAGCGCACGCATCCGCGCACCGAGTTCGTCGAGGTCGAACGGTTTGACGAGGTAGTCGTCGGCGCCCGCGTCGAGCCCCTTCACGCGATCGGCCACCGCGTCGCGCGCAGTGACGATCAGCACCGGCAGCGCCAGCCCGCGTGCGCGCAGCGTGCGCAGCACGTCGATGCCGTCGCGCTTCGGCAGGCCGAGGTCGAGCAGCAGCAGGTCGTACGTCTCGCCGCCGAGCGCCGTCAGCGCGGCGTCGCCGTCCTGCACCCAGTCGACCGCAAAGCCGTCCGAGCGCAGCGCCTTGCGCACGCCTTCGGCAATCATTCGATCATCTTCGACAAGCAGAATCCGCATCGGGACAGGCATCCATGGGGCGAGTCAAACACGCCGACCATTGTAGCGCCGCGAACCGGGCGCGCGGCACCATGCAATGCAACAGAAAGGCGGATTGCAAGGGGGCTGTCCGGACTTGTCTCTACAATGTGCGCTTTGGCGCCGCGCGCGCCCTGCCCGAACGTCGTGCTTCTCCCGTATTCGCTCATGCCGATTTCCGATCTTTCCACCCGGTTCGCCCCCCGCGCCCGCGTCTGCCTGCGGGCGGCCGCCATCGTCGCCACCTGCACCGCCCTCGCCTTCGCACCGTCCGCGCAGGCCCGCAAGAAATCCCACAAGGAAGCGCGCAAGACCACCGTCGTGTCGCCCGCCGCACGCGCGGCCGGCCTGCCGGCGTCCGTACTCGTCGCGCTGCAGCGCGCGAAGGTGCCGGCGTCGGCGATGAGCGTCGTCGTCGAGCGCGTCGGCGATCCGGAACCGCTGATCGCGTGGAATGCGAGCCGGCCGATGATGCCCGCCTCGACGATGAAGCTCGTGACGACCTTCTCGGGCCTGTCGATCCTCGGCCCCGACTACCGCTGGCGCACGACCGCCTACACGGACGGCACGATCGACCCCGACGGCACGCTGCAGGGCAACCTGTACATCAAGGGCACCGGCGATCCGAAGCTCGTGCCCGAAGAGCTGATCGACCTCGTCGACAAGCTCCGCAAGGCCGGCGTCAAGCGCGTGGCCGGCGGCCTCGTGCTCGACAAGAGCTACTTCGCGACCTCGACGCGCGATCTCCCTTCGTTCGACGACGACGCGAGCGCGCCGTACAACGTCGGCCCCGATCCGCTGCTGTACGCGTTCAAGGCCGTGTCGTTCACCGTCACGCCGGGCGACGACGGCAAGGTGGCCGTCGACGTGCTGCCGCCGCTCGCGGACCTGTCGATCGACAACCAGCTGGTCGAAGGCACGGGCTCGTGCAGCGCGGCCGCCGCGGCCGCGCGTCCGACGCTGACGGCCGGCAGCGGGATCATGACCGCATCGTTCGCGGGCGACTACCCGCTGCGCTGCGGCGCGCACACGACCAACCTCGCGATCCTCGATCACACGACGTTCTTCGCACGCGGCTTCCTCGCGCTGTGGCAGCAGGACGGCGGCACGATCGCGGGGCCGGTGAGCGAAGGCAAGGTGCCGACCACCGCGCGGCCCCTCGCCGTGCATCACAGCCCGGTGCTCGGCAGCATCGTCTACGACATCAACAAGTTCAGCAACAACGTGATGGCGCGCAACCTGTTCCTGACGATCGGCGCGGTCAGCGGCAAGCCGCCCGCGACGCCCGAGCAGTCGAGCCGCGTGATCCAGGCGTTCCTCCAGAAGAACGGCATCGCCATGCCCGACCTCGTGCTCGAAAACGGCTCGGGCCTGTCGCGCGAAGAGCACGTGAGCGCGCTGTCGCTCGCCGCGCTGCTGCAGGCCGCGAACGCGAGCCCGGTCGCGCAGGCCTTCGTCGATTCGCTGCCGATCGCCGGCATCGACGGCACGATGAAGAACCGCCTCACCAACGCCGGCGTGCTCGGCAACGCGCACATCAAGACCGGCACGCTGCGCGACGTGCGCGCGATCGCCGGCTACGTCGCTGGTGCGGACGGCCAGAGCTACATCGTCGTGAGCTTCATCAACAACGATCATGCGGAAGCCGCGCGCGCCGCGCACGATTCGCTGCTCGAGTGGATCTACGCGGGCGCGCACTGACGCTTGCGCACCGCGACACACGGCGCGCCGGCGGCCTGCTGCCGGTGCGCGTCGACTCGCCTCCGCATCGGGA